>JBAUOX010000505.1:0-1539 GCA_049579985.1 Isosphaeraceae bacterium
CCATGTACCTTTCGTTTGCCTTGCGGATGTTCTCGGAGTGCATCTCTCATTCGTTCATCAGTTCATCAAAGTCAATGAGCATGGGGTTTCCCTTCATGAAGTCAGGATCATGCTCTGGATCAGCGCGTCGGCCACGTCGGGCGAACGTCCCAGGATGGTCGCCCACTCGTCCTTCGGCATCAGCTTGATCTTCCTGCCGACCAGGCCGTAAGTCAACGGCCGCAGCTCCTCGACCAGCCGGACATAGTACGGGCCAGGGCAAAAGTGGAACGGCCGCTGTGGCATCGGTCGGGGCGGCACGCCCGGCGGGCCCCCAGCGGGGGTGGGCGGCGCATAGACCGGGTGGGTCGTGTCCAGCCGATTGCGCAGCTTCCAGCCGGCCTCGGTGCGGAGGTTGACGTAGGAGTTGGGGTCTTGCGGCCGGCCCTCCCCGGCGTAGGGGATCGCCGTCGTGATTCCATGACGCGCCAGATGGTTGGGGAAGTTGCGGCCGATCCCCAGCTTGTCGAACGTGATCTTGTCGTGCGGTACGTTCCACCTGGTTACCAGCCGATGAATCGTCGCGGCGGCTTCAGGCAGGCCCGCGGCGTTGCTCAGCACGACCTCGAGCACGCCCCAGTCGTCGAGAACCATGATGCAGGTACTGTCGCGGCCCACTCCCTCGGCCAGATCGCAGGCGATCCGCCTGGTGAAGTTGATGGGATGAGTCGGCGGGACTTGCGGCCGTTGCTGTTTGCTGTGGTGATCAAGCCACGTGAGATCGACCAGTTGTTCGGCGTCCACATCGGGGATGCGGGCGTCGATGTGCGACCCCACCCAGAGTGAGCCCTTGCCGTACTTGCGGTACATGCTCTCCAGCCAGGTTCGATCGGCCAGCCCGAATTCGCTCTTCTCCTGGTGTGCGTGGGGTGATTCCGTGCTCGGAATCCGGATGGCGTTGACGGCCAGGCGGGGGGGCACATTGTCGGCCCGGTCGCGGGCGGCCTGGCGGATCAGGTCGACGAACTTGCCTTCCGCCCGGATCGGATTGCCGATGCACGCCAGACGCTCGTAGCCCAGCGAGTCGATCGCGTCGAAGACGAAATCCTCGACCCCCGAGGCTTCCTCGACCACGGCCAGGAGATGCTTCGCATGTTGCCCCGACGATCGCTCCACGCTCGTGGTACTGAACCCCAGGGCTTGCCAGCCGGGAGCGATCTCGATGACCGCCGGGCTGGCCTTCAGGCCGCTGGAAAGCTTGCCCCCGAACCGGAGGACGGCCCCATCGAGGCACCGTCTGATCTCCTTGAAGGTCACGCTGCCGAGCACCATCTGCGATGGCCCCGTGATGATGCAGAGCGCGTCCGGCCTGGTGAACAACCACCAGACGATGATTCCCGCGATCCAGTAGTCCTTGCCGACCATGTTGCCGGAATACGCGACCGTGGTCCGGTACTCGACGACCGATCGGCACAGATCGATCTGCCGGGACCAGTAGGGAGGGCGGCTCAAGAACAGCTTATTGAACAGCTCCGGTCGGTCCCGACAGTGGTTCAGCAG
>JBAUOX010000506.1:0-2513 GCA_049579985.1 Isosphaeraceae bacterium
CGGCGCTTGTCTGTTTCGCTTTCGCGGTTAAAGAACTCGTTCATGGCCTCTCACTTTAGTCCTTCTGCATCCCTCTCGCGAGGCGGGAAGAGTCGGCTTCGATCTCCAAGGCTTCCGCCCCACCCCCACCACCCCCCCTTCGCAAGGGGGGGAAAGGATCGGTCGCTCGGCCGTAGGTCGATCGCGCGCAACAAAACTTGCGTCTCGAAACCGTCTTTCCAGTGCGGTCAACACCAACTTTTCACCGGCCCAGACGTGAGCCCCGAGCGCGGCGTGCATGAGTACGGCGATGTCGAGTTCGCCGACACGACCAACAACAAGTACCCGATCGGCTCCCCCGAGCACATCCGGGCGGCATGGAGCTACATCAACCACGCGGACAACGCCGCCAAGTATCGCAAGGATGAAGTCAAGACCATCAAGGACCGCATCAAGCGGGCCGCCAGGACTGATGGCGTCGAGATCAGCGAGGATTGACGGACCCACCCGGCACCGGGCCCAGAGCGCGATGGGGTCACGGCCAGGCACAATCCGTGATCCCTGGCCGGGCCCTCAGGACTTGTCGATGAGGACCTCGGTTGACTTGATAACCGCCTTGACATGATCCCCTGGTTGTAGTTTGAGCGCCTCGGCCGAGCCACGGGTTATGATGGCGACGACCTCGGTACCCGCGACATCGACGACGACTTCGGCCATCACGTTTCCGAGCTTGACCGACTTGACAACGGCGGCAAGCTGATTGCGGGCACTGAGCATTGTGATATCCTTGGGTCATTTTTTCAGTCATGAGCTACCATTTCAGTACCCATCATACAACGAATGATGTCGCAACGGCAGTGTAAGGCCGAGAAACCGGCTGCTACTGCGCTCCATGATTCGCCAACAAGGAAAACCGCGTCAACCCCCGGGAGAGGATTGACGCGGTCTTGTGGTCTTCGCGATGAGAAACCTGGGCCGTTACTTCCCTCGGACCTGGCTCTTTGATTTGCGAACGACGCAGGTTCCCACTGTGGCCAGTCCGAGTCCGAGCATCAGCCACGAGGCGGGCTCGGGAATGACCGACGGCGCGACATGGGCATCGAGCACCACATCGTTAGGGGTGTACGCGACGGTGAAGGTGACGTTGCCCTCTTGAAGGCCGTTCACCGTGGAGAAGACTCCGCTCAGACTGGACGAGGTCAGAATCTCGAATAGCTCGCCGTTGTAGGGCGTGAATCCATTGATCAGGCTGAGATCGAGCGTGCCGGCGAGCGAGGCCGTGCCGGAGATATTCAACTGGGAGAAGCCTGTGCCGGCGTTCGGGCCGCCGATCTGGATGTCTAGGAAGGCTTGCGGGTCCGAGTACTTACCGGTGACTGTCAAGATGCCCGCTACGCCGGGGGTGCCGGGCATGATCGTTCCGCCGGTATTCGACAGGTTCCCCGTGATCGTCCCGAAGCCCTGGAGCGTTCCTCCATTGATGTCGACCGAATGGCCGGATGCGACCGCGAGGACGCTGGTGGTGGCCGCCAAGGTCGTGGAGCCGCCGGTCTGAACGTAGTCGTTCGACCCGCCCACGGTGAACGTGCTATTGGCCCCGATGTTCACCGTGCCCGCGTTGCTGAACCCGGTCGAGGCTGTGGTCAGGTTGGCGCCGTTCTGGATGGTGAAGCTGCCCGCGGCCGTGTTGGTAGCGAGGAACCCGCGCACGATGTCGTTGCCGCTCCCATCCGCGATCTTCGCCGAAGCGCCATCCAGCAGGATGGTTGCCGCGTTGGTCGTGATGACGGCGGGTGTGATGGCGGTGGCATTGGCTTGCGAGAGCTGGATGGTCCCGGAGAAGGCGTTGTAGGTCCCGCCGGTGAGAGTCGAGGTTGCGGGGTTGTAGTTCGTCAGGTTGCCGATCACGTTGAGCAAGCTGCCGCTGTTGGCCTGGAAGGTCCCGTTATTGGTCATGTTGCCGCCCGAGGCGACCTGGAGGGTGTTCGACTGGTTGGCCAGGATCGTCCCGTTGTTGGTCAACGTGAAGGCATTGCCGCTGTTGTTGAGCCCGATCTGGCCGGCGCCCTCGATCGTGTGATTCGCGCCGTTGGTCAATGAATCGGAACCAGTGCCGTAGATGCGGTTGGCGAAGTTGTTGGACAGCGACAGCACGCCCGTGCCGTCCAGGGTAACGTTGCCGCTGATGTGCAGGTCGGTATCGGCGCCGGTCGAGTTCTGTGCGAGGGTGCCGTTGTTGCTGATCGTCCCCAGGAGAAAGGTTGTGGAGCCGTTGCCGGCGGTGAATGTGCTGCCGGTGCTGATGGTCACGCCGTTGAGGGTGGCCGTGCCGCTGTTCTGGACCGTGCCGCCGCCCGAGGTCGTGAGCGTGCCGCCGTTGATCGTGCTTCCTCTGAGCTCCACGAGTGAGCCGGTGCCCGCCGCCTGGATGGTGCCGCCGGTGTTGGTGACGGTCGCGAGCAGGTTGAGCGTGGCGCCGTTGGTGGCCTCGATCAGGTTGGTGTTTGTCACGGTGCCGGACGGGGCGACCTGCA
>JBAUOX010000507.1:0-4409 GCA_049579985.1 Isosphaeraceae bacterium
AAGCTGCTCCCGTCCTCTGCCGGGGAAAAGCTGAAGAATCATTGGGATCGTAGTCTGTGTGGGCGGCGTGGCGGCAAGGACGTCGCTGGAGAACGGTGCGTCATCAAAGACTCGACGCACCCTACCCGCCTACCCGGCTCGACCCGCGAGTGAGGCTGCCCGAGCAGTCGTGAGTGATCGTCGTGGCAGCCGAGCCCTCCTGACCTGGCAGACGACAAGGTCCGTCGCCAAGACGCACCATCCGTTGAGGCAGAGCTTCGAGGTCGCGGCCACAGTCGGCGAGAAGAGAAGAGAAGGGTGCGCCGTCAAGACGCGCCGCCCGCGTCGGCGACGTGCCGGTGAAGCGGCGCGCGGTAGGACGATGCGTCATCGAAGACCCCGCGCGCCCTACCCAGCTTACACCATCATCGGGCTGATTGCCCGTCTCTCTCAGTTTGCGCCAAGAATTAGCAGTGACGCCTTTTGCCTCCCGTTTTTGCCAGGAGGGACCGCTTTTGGTAAGCTGTTTGATGGGTGAACTGTCTGGAGCCGAAGCCGACCATGATCATCAACATCGAATTAAGGCCCGAAGAAGAACTCGCCCTTCTCGAACGAGCCCGGACGAGCGGACGCGATCTCGCCAGCTACGTCCACCAGATCCTCCACGAGCACATTCATACTCCAGATTCGGACATTGGCCGGGATGAGGCCGACGACGAGGCTTCGTTCACCGTGGAGGACCTGATCGATCACGAGGCCATCGCTTCCTGTACGAAGGAGGCTGATGACAGCATAACCCTGGAGGAGGTTCGCGCCGGAACCTCGACGATCAAGGACTCCATGGCCCGCGTCGTCATTGAAGAGGAACGCGCGGAACGCTTCTGATGACCCGCTACTTTCTCGACACCAGCGCCCTGGTCAAGCATTATCACACCGAACTCGGCACCGACGCGGTGGATCGGATCATCGGCGAGGCGGGAGCCGAGTTGCTGATCGCTCGCTTGACGCTTGTCGAGACGATCTCGGTCTTTGCCATCAAGGTCCGCACCGGGGAGTTTGACGTTCTCGAATTCGCCCGGCTCCGTGCTCTCTTCGCGACTCACATCGCGCGACGCCGGTATCAGGTCTTCCGTCTGCTCAACGTCCACTACGTCCGTGCCCGGGAACTCATCGCGAACCACGGCCTTCAGCGACAGGTTCGCACTCTCGATGCCCTTCAGCTCAGCGTCGCCCTTCAACTCCATCAGACCGCCCCCATCGACCATTTCGTCTACGCCGACCAGCGGCTCTGCGAGATCGCGGCTCGTGAGGGGCTTGCCGTTGTCAATCCCGAGTTTCCGTAACCGCCCGTGCTGATGAGACTCCCCGCCGGATTAACCCCGGCGAGCGAAAGGCCTGAGCTCCGGACGTCGGCTCTCGCTCACGAGGGCCGCTGGACCGGCGGGGTGAGCGGGCCTGGCCTTGAGGCGGTCGGCCCTGCTCCAGGCGCCGAGAGCACTGGCGTAGGCCCGTTCAAACATCTGGCCGCCGGATCTCGGTGATCTGGCGGTATGACCGGGACGACGAGCAGGTGCCGGACGTGTTCGGAGAGGTCGAGGAGTCGCCAATCTTCGTTATCACCGCTTACCGACTGAGAGGCTACCCCCATGCCGACCCCCCCAGCCCGACCTGAGGAGCGAGCGCCGCAAGGCCTTGGGCGAGCAGCTCGCCTCCGAGCCGCACCTGCCCCTCCCGGACGTCCTTCCGGGCGAGCCGCCCGCGCCCTTTGGAGACGCATCTTCGCCACCGTCGCCCCGTGCCCGTTGTCGGGGTGGTGGAGAACGGGGTGGTGCGCCTGCTCGACCCGCGAGTGAGGCTGCCCGAGCAGTCGCGAGTGATCGTCGTGGCAGCCGAGCCCTCCTGAGCCAACCTCAATGGCCAGGGGTTTTCTGCCCCAGCCATTCGACGCCGCAGTTGATGAGAATCGAGTCTCGATGGTAGCTTGATCCTGATGGTCGAGAGATCGATTCTCGCGAGTGGGAAGGGCAGGCGAATGGACATCATCATCCATATCCCGAAGGGGATCGAAGAGCAGCTCGAGGCGGCCTTCGGTCGCGACCTCGCGCAAGCTGCCCGCGAAGCACTCGCCATCGAAGGGTATCGGACCGAGCGGTTGAGCCTCGGCCAGGTCGCCGAGCTTCTTGGTGTGTTAACCATTGAAGCCGACCAGTTGCTCAAGGAGCGACAGGTACCGCTCCTTTACACGGTCGATGATTTTGAGCGGGACAGTGAAGCACTCAAGGGCGCACTTGCGGAATGATCGTCATCTCGGACGCTTCGCCCTTGAATTACCTCGTGTTTATCGAGGAGGTGGAAGTCCTTCCCGCTGTCTTCGGTCGAGTCGTGGTCCCGCCAGCGGTCCTCGAGGAGCTTCAGGCCCCGGGCGCGCCGGATGCAGTCAAGACCTGGATTGCGGCCCCTCCGATCTGGCTCGAGGTCCGAAGTCCCGAATCGAGCGGCACAAGCCTCGCACTCGGTCGGGGTGAGCGAGAGGCGATCTGCCTTGCTTTCGAGCTTTCTGCCTTGTGTCTCATCGACGACCGGAAGGCGAGACGCGAGGCGGAACGCATGGGAGTGCGCGTCACGGGACTTCTCGGGATCCTCGCAGAAGCCAGGGATCGGGGCCTCATCGACGCTGAAGTCGTCGTCGAGCGACTCACCATGACGAGTTTTCGAGCCAGCCGGGACCTGATTGCGGCGATCCTCAGGCCCGAGCGCTAAGTCGCCCCCTCATGGCCTCCTCGACGTGCGCGGGAACAGAGCGAGAGTTCCTGAACGCCCGTGGTCTTGTTGGCCGACTTCGGTTTGGCGGAGTTGCAGCCTGGGCGTCTGTGGTGGAAGCGAAGCGACACCACAGCAGAGCCTCCGATACGTCCGTGGCCCGCGACCTTGGGGCAAGTTGAACGGGTGCCGTATCCGCACGGTATGAAATGCCTCCCGCAGGCACCGACGAGCCAGCTCATCGACCAGGAAGCTCCGGCGCGGCGATTGTAAGTTATGACCGTGAAGAACACGGTAGCGCCCGGCACGAGGAATCCGCGATAATTCGGCATGGCAAGAAGGATAACCCATCGGGAAGCCGAACGGTAGAATCGGTGCGTCGAGTCTTCGACGACGCACCGATTCGCGTGGCCGACGCGTCGCGATCGCAAGAACGGCGCTCACGGTCCGTGGACGTCTCGAGCGGGGAGGTGCGTCGTCGCAAGCTCGACGCACCCTACTCGGCTCAATAATCCTGGGGTGGTGGAGAACGGGGTGGTGCGCCTGCTCGACCCGCGAGTGAGGCTGCCCGAGCAGTCGCGAGTGATCGTTGTGGCAGCCGAGCCCTCCTGAGCCAACCTCGGAATGTGGATTTAGGCCACCTGGCACAGTCCCCCTGGGCCCTCTGCCCCTGCCACCCAACGACCAGCGGGGATCCTATCTCGTACCATCTACGGGTTAATTGCCTATCTCTGCCAAATTGCGGAGAGAATTAGCGGCGATTCCATTGATCCGCATGAAGTCTGCGATGACCTAAGAGCGACCTCGGAACAGATCGGCGAGGATGTCGTTCCGGGGACACCAGACCTAACTCCGAAAAATTCAGTATGGTGTCCCCGGACCTTGTCTGTCCCCGGAACTTGTCCCCGGAACTGCGGCCGAACGGCGGGGTCTGGAGACCCTCGCCGAACGAAGTCTGGAGACCCTCGGCGAACGAGCACTCGCCACTCATCCCTCGCAACTCGCCACTATTCGCTGGTTCGGGCAGGGTCTCCTGACCCGCCCGTCCTCTTGATCGGATCTCGCGCCGCTACGGCACGAAGCGGTTGTCGTGCAGATCGCCGTGCGCATTGAAATAGCGTTCGCGCAGGGCCTGGGCTTCGTAGAAGGTGCTCGAGCAGGGATAAGCCAAAAGCAGGACCAGCACCACCACGTAAGCCGGCCGGCCGAGCTTGGTGCGAAGCCGCTGCGTCCCCTCGGCGATCATCACGTAGAACGCCGGAACCAGCTCGATCATGAGCCGGCCGTGCAAGGGATACTTCCTCAGCGCGGCCGCCACAAGGGCCAGCACGATCGGTAGCGACACGATCAAGAACACCCGCCGGTCGCGCAGGGTCAGGGAAAACCCGCCGATCGCCGTCAGCAAGACAGGCAGGACAACTCCCAGGGCCGGGTATACGGGGGCGACAAGATTCAAGGGGTTGACGAAGACTTCCAGCAGAACACCGCCCAGCTTGATCAGCTCTGCCCGGCCGCCGGGCGGTATCGGCAAGAAGGCGAAATCCCAGAACACATACATCGAAGTCGCCGGGGGCAGGAGCGCATGCGATGCCCGGTACGCCAGCCAGAAGCTGGTCAGCCAGCACAGGGCGATTACCGCCAACCAGCCAAGGTCCGTCCACCAGCGCTTC
>JBAUOX010000508.1:0-9949 GCA_049579985.1 Isosphaeraceae bacterium
GTTGGACTAATTCTTGGACGGCCTCCTTAGGCTTACATCAAAGTCACGGGTATGGTCTGGCGCCTCTGAGCGGTGGGGGTTCCGCGGTGATCGGCATTGGCACGACGCTCAATCAGAGGTTTCTGCTGGAGCAAGAGCTGGGCCGGGGGGGCATGGGGGCGGTCTATTCGGCGACCGACCAGGTCCTGCGGCGCAGCGTCGCGATCAAGTTGCTCAAGGGGCAGAGCGGCGAGGAGGTCGGCAAGCGCTTGCGCCTCGAGGCCCAAATCGCCGCCCGGCTGCTGCACGACAACGTGGTTCGTATTTACGACTTCGGCCAGGCAGAGGGGACATGGTACCTGGTCATGGAGCAGGTGGATGGAACCAGCTATGTCAAGCGATGGCGGGTACTGACGCTGGCCGGTCGGCTGCGAATCCTGGGCCAGGTAGCCGAGGCCCTGGACTACGCTCACCACCAGGGCGTCATCCACCGCGACATCAAACCGGGCAACGTGCTCTTGACCGCGACGGACGTTCCCAAGCTCTCGGACTTCAGTCTGTCGCTGCTGGCCGAGCAGGCTGGCGAGGCCGGGACGATCCGGGGCACGCCGCACTACATGAGCCCCGAACAGATCAAGGGCAAGCGGCTGGACTTCCGCACCGACCTGTACTCGCTGGGGGTGATGCTCTACGAGTCTGCGACCGGCGCCGTGCCATTCACAGGCAACGCCATGTCGGTCATGGCGATGCACGCCGGCACGTTGCCCGAACGGCCGCGCAGCCGCAACCCCGGGCTCTCCGAGCCGCTTGAGGACTTGATTCTAGCCCTGCTGGCCAAGAAGCCGGGAGCCCGGCCGGCCAGCGGGGCCGTGGTCGCTCAGGTCCTCCGCGAGGAGGTCGAGCGAATCAGCGTCCAGGAGCCCACCGAAGCTCAGGACGCAGCCGAGGCCAGAGCCCAAGCCGAGGCAGTTCCCGCCGCGCTCGACCTCGCCGCGCTGGCAAGGCTGGAGCTGGAGGACAGCCACGGTGGCGCAGCTGCGGCCGAGCTCATGGGCACGACCGCGCCGGCCCGGAACCGCACGCGGCCCTCTCCGCCGCCGGCACCCGCTCCACCGCCGGTGAACGCGACCGACCTGGTCACCTCACCCCTGGTCCGGAAAATGCTTCGCACGGTGCTTGCCGAGCCGGTGATCCTCTCGGCCGACGAGCGTTACCTGATGGGGCATTATCTGGCTTACTTGCTGATCGGCTCGCGGCGGCGGGGGCTGCTACTCCGGCGCCCGCTCGATCGCCGTAACGCCGACTGCGCGCGGTTCCTGCTGGCGATGACCTATGCCTTGGCCGCGGGACCGACCGAGGAGGCCGTGCAGGAGGCGGCCAGCTTGCTCGACCAGCAGATCGAGGTCCGCCCGGCGCTCTCTCCAGTGGTAGTGGCCAAGTATCTGAGCTGGCGCGACACACCGCAACGGCGCCGGCTCTTCCGCCAGACACGCAAGGCTCTCCAGGAGGCCAGCAAGCACGCCCAGAAGCACATGACCGACGCCAAGGGCCAGCTCAACCCCGGGCTGGTGCCCCAGACGGTCGACGACCTGCGTAAGATCGCCCCGGCCCGGAATGTGGTGGACGACGTGCTGGTCGAGCGGTGGAACCGGATGGCCGAGGTTTGGCGCGACCACCTTGACTTCCGCGCCGCGGCCCTCCGCTACGCCTCCCGAGAGGCCCATCGCGATCCGGCCAGCCAGGCCCTCTGGCCCGAGGTTGTCTACCCCTTGATCGAGCTGGCCCGCTGGCAGCGGAGGCATCGGTCGCGGGCCGAGACGCTCTGGGACTTCCTGGTCGGCAGGCTCTTCCATCTGGGCGACGCGGGGCCGACGCTCGACCGCCTGCTCACCCGCGCTGTCCCCGCCCAGGTCGTCGCTCAGATCGACGACTCGGTCAATCTCCTGGCCAAGAAGCCCCCTCTCGACGAGCAGGACGACGACGAGCCCGCTCCCGCCGACGAGGCCGACCGGCTGACCGCGTCGCTGGCGGCCAGCGCGCTGAGCCTGGAGGAGCCGGCCCAGGACGAACCCGGCAGGGATCAAGGCCTGATCACACTGGCCGATCCCGACCCCGTGCGGTTCCTGCAGGGCCAGCTCCACGAACTCTGGAAGGAGGCTGTCAACGCCCTGGCGTCCCAGGCGAGGGCAGGCGCCTCGGGGTCGTCCAAGGCCCTCGGCCACAAGCACATCCCCCTGGGCCCTTATCGCCTGGTGGTGGTCGCCTCGATCCGCGGCAGGGCCGCCGGCCAGATCGCCATCCAGGGCATGGCCAACAAGCAGATCGAGTTGACCACCCCGTCGTTCCGTACGACCGGCTCGGCCGGCAAGCCGATCCTGGCGGTCTGGATCTACCGCGACAACAGCCTGGTCATCGCTCACCTCGACTTCCAGGGCTCGGAGCGCTACATGCTCTGGCACGCATCACTGGCCCACCAGGTCAAGTTTGACGACCCCACCGACCTTCACCGTGAGCTCGAGAACCTGTCCATGGAACCCCCCGAGCAGGTCGACGCCGCCCTCTCCCGCCGGTTCCGGCCCAGGAACACGGTGTGAGGCAAGGTGATCGTCGCCGGGCTAGACCCAATACCGTTGAATTAGCTGTAACCTACTGTCGCGGTGGAGATTGCGAATTCGTCCCCCCCTTGCGAAGGGGGGTAGGGGGGGTGATTTTGCGGCCGAGGCCCGCGGGATCGCCTCGCCCAGGAACCCCCCTGTATCCCCCCTTCGTAATGGCAAGGGGGGACGGGGATGGCGAATGGAAACCAGGGCAACCCCAGCTCTTCATCACCCCAGGCTCGCCCTCCCTGGGGAACGTCGCGCATCAGGAAACTCTGGGCGCCAGCCGCAAGGTCTTATCCCCGCCGCTTGGGCCCGGGCCCGTACACAGCGTCGCCGCCCAGCTCTTCCTCGATCCGCAAGAGCTGGTTGTACTTGGCGATGCGGTCGGACCGACTGGCCGAGCCGGTCTTGATCTGGCCGGCGTTGGTGGCCACGGCGATGTCGGCGATTGTCGCGTCTTCGGTCTCGCCGGAGCGATGGCTGATGACCGAGGTGAACCCGGCCCGATGGGCCATCTCGATGGCCTCCAGGGTTTCGGTCAGGGTGCCAATCTGGTTCACCTTGATCAGGATGCTGTTGGTGCAGCCCTCGGCGATGCCTCGCGCCAGGCGCTCGGTGTTGGTCACGAAGAAGTCGTCGCCAACGACCTGGACCTTGCCCCCCAGCGCCTTGGTGAAAGCCGCGTAGCCGGCCCAATCGTCCTGGTCGAGCGGGTCCTCGATCGAGATGATCGGATACTTGTCAGTCCATGCCGCGAAAAGGTCAATAATCTGCTGGCTGGAGAGGACCTTCTCGGGCGCCGATTTCCAGAACTTGTAGCCCTTCTTGTCTCCTTCGTCGAACAGCTCGGAGCTGGCGCAGTCCAGCGCGATGGCGATGTCCTTGTCGCGGCCGGGGGTGTAACCGGCTTTACCGATGGCGTCGAGAATGAAAGTGATCGCCTCCTCGTTGTCGAGGTTGGGGGCGAACCCGCCTTCATCGCCAACGTTGGTGTTGTGGCCGGCCTTCTTGAGCACGGCCTTGAGCTGGTGAAAGACCTCGGCCACCATGCGGATGCCCTGGGCGAAGGATTTCGCGCCCACCGGCATGACCAGGAATTCCTGGAAGTCGATCTTGTTGTCGGCATGCTTGCCGCCGTTGATGATATTGGCCTGGGGGACGGGCAGAACCCGTGCGTTGACCCCGCCGATGTAGCGATAAAGGGGCAGTCCGTACGCCGCCGCCGCAGCCTTGGCCGCGGCCAGGCTGACGCCGAGGATGGCGTTGGCCCCGAGCTTGCCCTTGTTCGGAGTGCCGTCGGCCCCGATGAGCGCGCGATCGAGCGCCACCTGGTCGCTGGCATCCCGGCCAATGGCTACCTTGGCCAGCACTCCGTTGACGTTGGCCACGGCATGGGTCACGCCTTTGCCGCCGTAGCGCTTCTTGTCGCCGTCCCGCAGCTCGACCGCTTCGTGGATTCCCGTGCTGGCCCCCGAGGGAACCGCGGCCCGGCCGAGGGTGCCGTCGGCCAGAACCACATCGACCTCCACGGTCGGGTTGCCGCGGCTGTCAAGAATCTCGCGCCCGCGCACCTGGGCGATCGTCGCAACGAATTTACTCATGGCTTTCGTCAAGCTCCAAGTCCGGGGGAGGATATTCCCTCGCCTGGTCGGGCAGAACCGCCGTCAGCCGGATCTGTGTTCCGCTGCTGGGCTCGCTTGCCCGCTCAGACTGGCGATCGCCATCCTGCCCAACAGTTGCACGCCGTCAGGCACGTTCACATGGATCGCCCTGGCCGAGCCGGGCCCCCGGACCACGACGGCTCAACCTTGATCACCAGCAGTTTTTATCCGACACCGGTGCCGGCCGGTCAAGTCCGCAACAGGGGTACGACGTAGTTTTTGAGAAAAACCGGCGAATCCGGTCCCAGGTGACCTCCCAGATAGCCGCTTGCCGCCATCCGCGGTGCCCAGCGAACCTGCCGGAGCTTGGCGTACGGGCCGTCAAGGTGGGAACCGCTGACGGTCAGGGGCGGGGGGATGCGGAAACCGACCAATCCCGCGCTGGCGGTCCATACCCGGTCGGCCGTGCCAAAGACGCGAGTACCAGCTCCCAGGATGAACAGATCCAGTGGCGACCAGAAGACAACCATCTCTCTTCTCACGGCGCGGAGGGCCGTCGTCAGGTCATACTCGGGCGAGAGTGCCGGCGCGAGGAATATGGCTCGCTCCACCGATTTCTCCTCGAGCTGCTCCAGCGTTTTGACGACCACCCCGGAACCGGCCGACTTGGCGATCAGGAAGACCGGGTCGTCCGGCTGGTTGGCCCGGAACTGCCGGACCTCGTCAGCAAGCAGGGCGGCCTTGAGATCGCGGTTGGAGACATCGGTCAGGTCGGCGAACCACCTCCCGAACCCGTGCCCCCAGGGGAACACGTGGATGGCGTAGTTCAGGCCCTCGGCGGCCATGACATAGCGCAGAGCCGTGCCGCAGAGGTCAAACCCGCCAACCCCACTAGCCACGAGAACCAGACCCCGCCGGCGGCTGTCAGCCGCCTCGCTGCCGCTGCCTGCCGCGTCGGGCGCGGTCGGCTCGCCGGGTGGGCCATCGTGCAAGAACGGCAGCGCATCATCGATCGGCTGGCCAAAGATGAGCCGGTAGAGCGGCTCGACCAGAATCCGGGTTAACGCGATCATGCCAGCGACCTGTTCTGTTCACAAAGACCGGGGCGGAACCGAAGGCGCAGGATCGGCCGGTTTCGCGGGGCCCGGCTTTTCCTTGTCCCGATCGCGATCTTTGTCTTTGTCCTTTTCCTTGTCACGTTCTCGTTACGTCCTGGAGTGCACAGGAGGTGTCGGCTCGGTCTCGGTATCATGCCATTTCATGGCACGGGCATGCCGCATGGGCGCGATCCGGAGGATGACCTCGCCGTCCTGGAACAGCCGGACAGTGCCGTTGGACTGGCTGACGACCACGGCCAGGGCCTTGGTCACGGCCGTGATTGCGGCGGCGGCCCAGTGCCGCGTGCCCAGGCCCTTGGGTACGGTCAGGCCGGTCATTGGCGCGTCGATCAGCCGGCAGGCGGCCTCGACCGTGCCGTCGCGGGCCACGACAAACGCCCCATCCATCTGGGCGATCTCCTTGATCGCCTCGCGGACGCGAGGGTCGCGAACGTTGCGCTCCTTGCGGCGATATCCCTTGAACGGGTCGAACCCCAGCGGACGCGTGCGGGGCAGGACGTTGCGCACGTCGCCGACTACAATCAAGGTTCCCACCGCCTTGCCCTCGCGCCCCTCGCGGCCGATCTCCACCGCCGTATCGACCACAGCCTTGAGGGTCTCGAACGGGACCCAGGTTTCCAGGGCCCGCAGGTCGCGAGCCGTCAGCCGCTCCAGGTGCTCTCCCAACCGGATCACGGTCAGCGAGTCCAGGGCCTCGGCCTCGAAGCCCGAATAAGCCACCACCACGCGTGCGCCTGCCTTGAGATGGTCGTTGGCGACCGCCTCGATCAAGGCCAGAGTGATGCGCTCGGCGATCGCCGCCTCGCTGGGCTCGACCTCGATGGCCTGGAGGCCCAGCTTGCGGATGGCTTCCAACTGCCGCGGCGAGGACGAGGCCACAAAGATCGCCACTCCCCCCGTGCATACCGAGCGCACCAGCTCCCACTCCATCGGCCCTTCGGGCATGATCAGCACACCCGATGCGCCCAATCGCATGGCGGCCTCGCAGGCCAGCGACAGGATCGGCAAGGGCGCGGTCGCCTTGGAGACAAGGTTGGGCGTCACGGCGTGCGGCCTCGATCGGATGACGAACTGCCAAACGGGATCGACGCAAGAGCGAAGTCCAAAGGGCTGATCCTTGACTCGCGCCGGCTCGATCCGGAGGGTTTTCGAGCCGGTCAGCACGACCCCGCCGGCATCGTCGCGCCGCAACTCCGATCGAGAGCCGCCATTCACTTCTTCTTGGGCTCTTCCTTCTTGACCTCGGCGGGCTTGGATTCTTCCTTCTTGACCTCGGCGGGCTTGGATTCTTCCTTCTTGACCTCGGCGGGCTTGGGCGCTGCCGTCTGTCCCTTGGCCTTCCGCACCTCATCGATATACTTGTTCAACATGTTGGCGCGCTGATCATACCACTCCTTCAAACCCGCGCTGGGATTGATGATTCGCAGGTCGTTCATGGGATTGATGGTCACGCCCTCGAGCGTCTTGTTGTAACCGGTAAACCAGCCGCAGAAGACCTCCGGGGTCACGGCCCAGAACGTCTTCTTGGCGCTGGGGTTCTTCAACATCCGCGCGTCGATTGCACGACCCTCGATCAGGATGTCGAGGATCGGCGGCGGATCGATCGAGGAATCGACCAGTCCGGCGTCCTGGGCGGCCACGATGGCTTCCGCCACGGCGCGGCGCGCCTTCTCCAACTTCTCCTCGACCTCCTTGGGAACGGTCGGAGGAGGGGCTTCCACGACTTTCTCGGGCTCTTTCTTGGCGGTCTCCTCTTTCTTGGCCGGCTCGCCCTTGGCCTCGTCTTTCTTCGCGGCGTCGGTCTTGGGGGCCCCTTGCTTCGGCGCAGGGGCAGTCTCTTTCTTGACCTCCTGGGCAATCGCGGGTCCGGTCCACGCCATTGCCACGGTCAGAGCCATTCCAAATAAAAACGCGAGCGGAACAACTCGACGGACCACTGGCAGATCTCCTTATGCCAACTCGGAATCACCCACCCCCGAATGTGTCAGGGTGCTTCGGAATCCGATCGGTTCAGTTCGTCCAGGCACGTCCACGCCTCCGGACTGTCCGGAACGCATGGTTTCGCCGAGTTTAACGGCCATGGCACCGCCATGCTAGGGACATCGCCTGCGATATCGCGCCAATTCGAGCGATTGGCCACTTCGCCTCTCTCATAAGCGATCCGATGGCCTCGTTAATTTCCCCAGTCTTCCTGTCTTTTGGTGGTCTTGCTCAACGCTCTGTTTTTCCAGAGTGACGCGACTGACGAAATTCCTTGTGTCCCCGCCGCTGCAAGATAGTTGGAACGTGGAATTCATGACGCCGGTTGTGCACCAATTGCTTGGAATTCGGGTTATGCGGGGAAGTCGGATTGCCGAAAGAATGACAGGTAGTCTGGCAGCGACGGGCCGCTGCATGGCGGAGGCCGTTTCGGGATACGCGGTGGTTAGGGAGGATCGTGATGGGGCGCACATCGTCAAGCAGGCCAAGCAACCCGATGCGTCGAGCCCGGCCGATGCTGGAGGGGCTGGAAAAGCGCTGGGTTCCGAGCCAGGCCGCTGGCGGACTTCCGATCGTCCCGGACCCGAGCCCTCCCAGCGGGGAGTTCTTCCACAATGATCAGCAGTTCAACTACACCACCCCCAGCGGGACGCACGTTGAGCTGAAGATCATAGGCCGGGGAAGTCTCCAGGGAACCAAAGTGGACTCCAGCGGTGCGCTGCACCTTCTCTTCAGCAAGACCAACGCCTATACCAAGATTACCAGCAATGTTCACGGCGGCACCGGCCAGGCCGATCTGGCCAGCATCTACAACGCAGACCTCTTCCTCAATCACGCGGTGACCAGTCTCAGCGGCATCGGCGCCCCCGTGCTCGATACGATCAACCTGCCCAAATTCAACCTGATCGCGGGCGGCACCATCGACGTGACCTCGGGGATCGACAACCTGAATCTCAACTCGGTCGGGCCCGACACGCAGATCCAGCTCCGCGAGCTTCCGTCCACGGTGACGGCCGGCACGAGCACGACCGCCAGCACAAGTAGCAGTTCCTCGAACGTCATCGTAAGCGACGCGTTCCTGGTGCAGAGCTTGGCCGGGATCAATGGTGAGTTCGTCTCGGCCGGCAACATCATCGAGGTTCCTACCAATGGCGCTCCGGGCCCGCCGCCGGCTCCTCCGGGCATCGTCCTCAAGATCAACCACATCAACGGCAACATCGCCACTGCGCCGAACCTGTTGACCGATAACAAGATCTTCGGTTACGACCAAACGACGGGGCAGGTGGTCCGATTCAACCTCACACCGGCAACCAATGCCACGACGGGCGAGCCCAATATGGCCAAACAGTCTGGCACGCTGGACCCGACCTTCACGCCCCTCCAGGTTCAGCCGAAGGGATCGACCACGCCGGTCGCGATCTCGGTAGGACGCGACGGCACCCGGCTGGTCCTGCTGGTCAGCACGGGCTCTCAGATCAAGGTTTACGACGCGACTTATGGAACACCCCTGGGTTCCTTCACCACCGCGGGCTTCGACGCCACCGCCCTGGGCTCGACCGATACGCTCACGGTGATGGGCGACGTCGCGAACAATCAGCTCCAGATGATCGACGTTCCGCTCAGCCTGGCCACGGGCACAGCCCAACTCCCGGTCAATGAGCCCGGCTATTCTCCGCCCGCAAATTACACACCTCCAGCCGGCTTCAGCCTGGTGGGCGGCTTGACGGGCGTGGTCGGCACGAACCAGGTCTACCCCACGGTCGCGGCCATCTTCAACTCGTTCCAGCCCACCGTGAACCAGCTCGGTCTGCTGACGGTGGGAACCTCGACCGCTGCGACAAACCCCAGCGGGGGCCTGGTCCTGGTCCGCCAGTTCACCACGGTGTCCCAGAAGGCAATCCAGTCCGACGGCGCGTTCATTGCCGTAACCCCGAACAAAAATCCCACGCTGATCGGCGTGCCGGAGGGCTCCGTCGATTCCTCCCTGGCGATCAACACGACCGGGACGGGTTCCCAGGCTCCATACACTAATACCATTTCCCTGCTAGGCCCCGTGTCGCTGACCCGGCGAGGGACGATCACGCTGAACACCGCCGACCAGATCAGCGACCTGAGCGAGAGCTTCCGCCCCGAGCTCAACGGCTCGGCCGCCGCCGGTACCGGCCCGGCGTTGATCGACGTCCAGGGCAACATCCAGTCGCTGCGCGGCCTGACCGCTAACGGCCTGGTGCTCAACGACACCGGCTACCTCAACCTGATCAAGACGGGACAGCTTTCCAACTCGACGATCCTCGCCCAACCGATCGGTCACGTGCAGACTCCGCCCGCGCAGCGCACCAACGACGTACTCCTGATCTCGACCGACAACCGCGACTTCAGGAAGCGCGGCGGCGTGAATACCCTGGTGGCCAACCTCTACCAGATCGGCCCGCTCTCCCTGACCAACAACAGCCCGAACCCATAAATTTGCGGCGAGGGGACCGTCGCGTTCACGCGACGGAGGAATCGCCGTCCTTCGATGATGAAAAAGGTAAACGTCGGTAGAACTTTTCACAGAGTCCTAGTAGAATGCTCGAAGCGTCGCAGTCCCGGAGTGCTCGGCCGTAACCAACCGGAGAGAGCCGGGATCGACTCGCCAGACTCGCCGCGAGGCGCTCTGAACCCCCGCTCT
>JBAUOX010000509.1:0-6152 GCA_049579985.1 Isosphaeraceae bacterium
TCGTGTCGGCGGGGCCGTCGTGATTGCCCCGAACCCACACGACCCGGATGTCGTCGCGGTCGGTGTTGCGGCGGATGACCTTCAGACAGGCGAAATGCCGCTTCGTGAGCCGCTTGAAGTTGAGATCATCGAAGATGTCGCCGTTGATCACGAGCGCGCGGCTGTGCTCGACTGCCCAGGTCAAGAACTCCTCGAGAAGCTTCGCCTGGCAAACGTCGCTGCCCAGGTGCAGGTCGCTGATCACGATGCAATCGTAGACGCTTTTCTCGCCAGGACCGTGCACGCTCGAGGCGGTCTCCATCACGCGACTCCCGCGGTCATTCCCGGCCCGCCCGGGCCACGTCCTCGTCGGGCGGCTTCATCCGGGCCCTGCCAGAGAATCCGTGGCGACCCGGCGAAGAATACTTCATTCTATTATAATATAACAGAGCCTGCGAAAAAAAAACGCTCTGGGAACAACAAGATCCCCTGGACACGGTCCTTTCGTTTCTGGAGCGAAACCCATTGTGTAACAGATTTTAAAGCATGACCTCCGGCATGTCACCCGATACATCAAATCTTCAAGATTCCCAGGAGCGATGAGACCTCCGGCCAAATCTCGAAACGGATTTCCTGCGAGGGGTCACGGTGACATGCTGCAAAGGTGCGATTGACAGGCATTCTCTTTCCTATCGGACTTGTTGCCCTGGTTCGAGCAGGGTTTCCTGACCGGCCTGTCCCCTTCGACCGATGGTCTCCCAGTCCCCGACCGTTGGCGCGTCACCTGGGTATCCACGGCCAGAAAGCTGGGGCCGCAACTGGTCTAGAAAAGTCCGAGTAACGCGGAGTTCAAGCAGCCAGAAACGATCCGAGCCCGCCGCCCACCCCTGCCGGGGGCCCGGTGGCCAAGCCGGAGATGAGCACGGCGGATCGCCTTGGGTCAAGGGAGGGGTCGAGCCGGGCCGGGCCCCCGCAGGGGAGGGGCGTAAGCCAGTAGCCGGTAGGGTGCGTCGAGCTTGCGATGACGCACCGCTCAGCGTCCCAGTGCGTCTTTGCGACGCACCCTACTTGCTGGCGCCCGGGAAACGTGGTTCGCCCGCAACGTTCCCCTGGCACCTGTTCTCCCGCCCCACGCCCTTTGCCGTCGGCCGAAAATTGGGTTCTTTTCCCTGCTCGATCCCGCCTTCGTTCGTCCTAAGTCACAACATGCCAATGACTAACAACACGAACAATTGGCTTTGTTTGGCATGGTTCAAAAACGCCCGTTTTCGGGTAACACTCGGGATCTCAGCGCTGACCCTGATCGGTCCCGCGTTGGAGCGGGTTTACGCGAGTCCCTGGTCGCCGTGCTGGGGCTTCAGTTCCGCGAGAACCGCGTGTACCCCAGAAACTCCAGCCAGTGAGCGTGCGGCTGACCCGTCAGCAACTCCGCGGGACTCTTGCCGACTCGACTGGGGTCTTCACTGCGCAGGTACTGGCGGTGGTTCAGGAAGCACTGAAGCAATGTCAAGTAGTCCTTAACAGTTGTCGGAGCTGGCCAGTGAAGCGGAGTCGTAGCCGAAGTGGGATCACATTGCGTGACCGAGATAGACAAAGTAGCCTGACAATCCATGTCTGCTTCCTCCATGTAACACAGTTTGTGCTGACAAACGACGCCAACATGAAGGAAGCAGGCATTTTAGAAAAGATCACTCGCTCCGGTTTTTGTTACCCAGCTTTGAACCAGGTCGCTGGCCGTGGACGTCGGCGGTTAGCCGGTTGCGGTGTCGAGGCTGATTCTCCCGGGGCGGTGTCGGTGAATGCTTCGTTTCTCTCCTCCAGGTTAAAACCTTTAAATCTTGTGAAAAAACGAAAATCGATCTATCGGCCTTTCGGCTGTCTCGTATAATTCATCTTTGGTTGGGAACGAGTCGAGTTCGCGATGTCGATCCTTTCTGGAATCTTCTCTCGCCTCCTCTGTCGCCCTTCCGCTCTCCGCTCTTTGGGTCTTGACACGATCCCTTTCCTCTCGGCCCGGAAAGGCAACCGTGGGCCGTTGTTGATTTCGCTCAGGAGATTGATGGTGGGTAAGAAACTGTATGTCGGGAACTTGACCTACAAGGTCAGCAGTTCGGATCTTGAGCAACTCTTTTCGCAATTCGGAACGGTCCAGAGTGCCCAGGTCATCACCGACCGTGACACGGGACGCAGCAAGGGCTTCGGTTTTGTCGAGATGGACACCGAGGCCGAGGCGCAAGAGGCAATTCGCGGTCTTCACGATCAGGATCACAACGGGCGGCGGTTGACCGTGAACGAGGCGCGGCCCCGCGAGCCTCGTTCCGGCGGTGGCGGCGGCTATGGCGGTGGCGGCGGTGGTTATGGTGGCGGCGGACGCGACCGTTACTGAACCACTTCCCCGCCCCAGATCGCTCGTGGTGAGGCCCGTGCACGCGGCCTCGCAGTCAAAATACCGGCCCGTTCGGGCTGCTCGAGATAGGCTCCCGAATGGGCTTTCGGTGCTGACGGGGAGGCGCAGAGGCACTTGCGCTTGCTGGCCGACTCTCCCCCGAAAAAGCACGATGTGCGGCAGGAAGGCCGAAAGTTCGGCGGACGAAGCTCGCACTGTCGTCAGGAAGGGGGCTCTGGTCCCCGATCCGCTGGCTTTGGTGCTTTCGTCTGCAAAAAAAGCCGCCGGACCAGGGTCCGGCGGCATTATCAAGAGTTCGGGTAATCGTGAGCGCGGTCAAACGGCGACGAGAATCAACGGCCCGTTTCGCTGAAATCCATCTCGAAGTCGCTGAGATTGATCTGGGCATCGCCCTCGCTCTCGTCCGTCGGCTTCTCGAATACTTTGGCCCAGCGAGCAGAGTCGCCGTCGAGCCGATTCTGGCCGAGCCGCTCGTTCTCGCGCTGGCAGTCGATGCAGCTATTGGTGTACGGCAGGGCGTTTAACCGAGCCTCGGAGACCTTACCGCCGCAAAACTCGCAACGACCATAAACTCCGGCGGCAATCCGCTGCAGTGCATGCTCGATCTGGCTGAGTTCACGACTCTCGATCTCCACGAGCTGCGAGCTGATCTCATCGTTGGCCGAATCGACGGCCGCGTCCACATTATCTCCGACCCCGCTCACCTCCGAGAATTTGCGGAAGCTGTCGAGATCGCCATTAATGGCTTTCCGCAGCGCATCGCGGCGAGAGACCAAACGCGCGGTGAGTCTGAGCAAGGCATCTTTGCGGGCCATTGAACACCTCCTGGTGTAATACTTCGCGGATCACTGGTTGCGGGGATCGGACCGACAGACCCACATCGCCACGGATATCCTGGTCGACCGGATGGATCAACTCAATTTCATTAGGATGATAGCACACACATCGTTCGACGAAGATCCGGGCAAGCAATTATCATGAGAAGCCTGTCGGTCACGACCCACGTGCTCCTCATAGTGATCGAGTCCATCGAGCACATTATGCGCCATCGACAAGTCATAGCACCCGGTTTTCCGATCCACAGCAATAATACGTCCGAGCCGACCAAAGGTTTGACGGAATTCTTCGGATTTTCCTGCCCCTCGTTGGCCACCTGGGACTTCGGGACTACGAACAAATTCAGAGCGGGGGGAACAGCTCTGAAAACGGGGAGGGGGGCACACCGCGACGTCAAATCAGGAAGGTAGTCGGGGCGGGATAGCTCCCACACTGTGAGTGGGATCTTGAAAAAATCAGCAAAAAAAAGACAAGGGTCCAAAGATTGTGCACTGAGGCGTCAAATCAACGCACGGGCTTGAGATGTCCTTTGAGCACATTACGTGGCAAGAAGTAATCGGAGACCACCCGGGGTAGGCGCTCGCCCGGGGTGTGCAGAAAGTTGACGTAGCGAACCTGGTTCTGGTTCGGAACCAGGAAGATCCACTGTTCGATGACCTGGCCCTTCGTCCCGGAGATGACCTGTCCCTCAGGCTTGGACGCCATCAACCGGCTGACCTCGTCGGGTGTTTTACCTCGTAAACCTTGAGGCGAGGAGGGCTCGGGTCTGGCTGACTCGGCGCCGGGACTGCTCGTTTCTCCGGCCGCGGTCGTCGCAGCGGCATCGACCCATTGATCCTTGACGCGCCGGTAGCCCCGCGTCCGGAATGCCTCGGCCACTTCCTTGGACCCGGGGTCGATTTTCCAGGCCCTCTCGAGCAATTCCCTGGCCGCGCCCCGATCCTGGAGCAAGTCTTCATAGAGCACCGCCAGGGCGACGGGGCCCTCGGCGTCGGTTTCGCTCAGCCTGTCGCGCTGAATCTTCAACCAGTTGCGATCGAGTTCCAGTGCTGCCTGGGGATCCTCGAGCTTTTCTCGATAGGCCTGCGCCAGCGCCCTGACCTCGGCTAGCCGCAAAGAGCCGAGGTTCTGCCGCGCCTGGTCCAGTCCCGTGTTCAAAAGCTTCGTTGCGAGCTGCGGCCGGTCAGGAAGTTCCGTCTCCGCCCTCGAGGCCAGCTCGATCGCCGAGCGCGGGTCAAGGGCGGCTTGAACTTCCAGGAGCTTGGCGTCGGCGTCGGCCCAGAGCCTGCGGTTGAACGCCTTGCGGATGTCGGCGGGCGCGGCGCGGTACGCGGCCCCCGCGTCGTTCGTGTACGCCTGATTCCAGCGGCCCAGGTCGATCTGGCCGGATGTTTGATCCTTGGCCGCCTCGGGAAAGGAGCGTTCGATGAGAGGAATGATCTCCTTGAGCGAGTCGCTCTTGCTGGCGGCGGCGAGCATGGCCTGCAACGCCTTGTGTGCCAGGGCGGAAGGCTCGGGCTCGGCGATGTTCCGCCGTCGTGCCTCCTCGGCCAGGGCGAGCCATTCCTTCGGGGCATCGACCGGGGCCCGCTTTTGCTCGCCCTCCAGTCGCGGAGCCTCGGCCTCGAGCAACCGCGCCCGCTGGATCAGGGCATTGTCCTTGAACGCCTTGCCTCGGGCCTCGGCCCACGCCGCGCAGGCCTTGCGATTCTCGAAGTCTCGGGCTGACAGTGCGGCGATGGCCTGGTCCAGGCGATCCAGGTCGTTGGGCAAGACCTTGAGCGTGGCCACATCGCAGACGAGCTGGTCCTGGTCCCGGGCCAGACGTCCCTGAACGACGACCGGCATGGGCCGCGGCGAACCCTCCGGCCGCAACGGAGCAGGAAGGCGAAAGACCACGTCGGTGCGTTTCAGGTAAAGTTCGTCGTATCCCCTGCCGACATGGTACTGGTAGAACCGGACACGGTCGTCGACGACCACCATCTTGCCCACCAGGTCCGCCCGACGGCCCAGCGCCGCGGCATCGACCGCGACCGGCTCGGTTTGAGCCACGGCCGGCTGGCCAGGCGGCGACAGCAAGGGCACGAGCAGGCCGGCCAGGATCGGGATCACGCAGGTTCTCATGGTTGATCCAATCCCTCCGGGCTGTCGTCGGGATAGGACGAGCCGCTGGGCCAGCCCAGGCTCTCGAGCGCCTTGAAGTGCTTGATGGAGACGCCGCTCTTGGGCTCGAAGCGGATCGTCCATTGCCTGGCCTCGGGGTCGTACTGGAAGGCGGCCAACCGGGCGCCGAAGACCACCTGATCGCCCACCTTGCGATCGGCCAGGGTAATCACCTCGAAACCGGATAGATCGATCCGGGCATAGCGTTGTTCCCGATCTCCCTGGCCGGCAGCGAGAACGAGATAATCCAGCTCGTAGCGGTTCGATCCCGGCGTATCCGGCGTCGCCGTGATGGTGGCGTCGATGACGACCGCCCGTCCCTTGTACATGGTGTCAAACCGGTCGGCCCAGGCCTGTGGGCTCGTCCTGGCGGCCTCGTCGAGCAGACTCTCGAGAGAGTCGGTGAGCAGGTTCACCAAGATCGAGGCCTCGTCGGCCGCGTGGCGAACCTCTTCGGCGCCTTCGACGGCGCCTCCCAGCGCATCGACGGCCTCCCTGGCCGCGGAGAGGAGTTGATTGGCGTGGTCGAACTGACCCTCCTCCAGCGCGGCGATTCCCTCGGTCCTTCCAATTCGGACCACCTGGGGAAGGTTCTCCCAGCGCTGTCGCCAGGTCGTCCAGGCGAAGGCGCCAAGTGCGAGCAGGGCGACGCACGCGAGCACGAGGAGAGGACGGCGGCCGAATCCGCGGGCTGTTCGCGGCTGCGCCAGATCGCTTGTCCCGGCCATGGTTTCGGCCAACGGGAGCCGAGCCCCCGGCCCCGGAT
>JBAUOX010000510.1:0-16141 GCA_049579985.1 Isosphaeraceae bacterium
AATATCATCGTTGACAAGATGAAGGCAAGGGCTACCTGGGAACTCGCTGATGTAGTCATTTATGACTACGATATCCAGATTACCGACACGCGCGACAACCACACCGTCGAGTTCCCATGTGTCGATATCTTCCAATTCCGAGGCGATCGAATCAGCGAGTGGCGAGTCTATCCCTTGCATCCTTCGTTCATCGCAATCAAGGCGTGAGAGCGACTCTCGGTATTACCCCGACACCCGAGGGGCACAGGCCCTCGGGGGGGGGCGACCGGACAATTTGCATTCGGGGGTGGCCATCATGATGGGTCAAACGGTTCAAGGGGTCCAGCACGTGGGCATTACGGTGGAGAACTTCGAACGCTCCATCGAGTTTTACACTGAAGTCCTGGGGGGGGTGCAGGTTTACCGGCGGGACGGCTTCGTCCACGAGGTGATGCAGCACACTCTTTTCCAGAAGGAGGAACTTGACGCGCAGGCTTGGGGGCTGCACCCGAGGACACTCGGTGTACCCGACATCCGGGACGGCTCGAAGGAAGCAATGGATATCTGCTTCATCTCGTTCGGCAATCTGGTCGTCGAACTGTTGCATATTCGAGGGGGAAAAGAATCGCCGAGCGACCCGAACCTCATGGGAGCCATCCCGAGCATCGTCAGTTACACCAGCGCCATGCACCTCTCCTTCCATGTGAAGGATGATGTGGATCTTAGCGTCTTTGCCAAGCGCCTGGAGGAGGAGGCCGAGAAGCGTGGGTTCACCAATGTGAAGTGTAACCGGGTCATTCACGTTGCATCGCCCGAGGAGCGGAACAAACTGGATCTGCGTTACTATTCCAACAAGTTCTGGAATGACCCGGATGGGTTCATCGCCGGGTATTCGGACCTCGACTTCGGAAAGTTCGAGGGTTGGTCGCTGGTTTACTGCAAGGGGCCCAGTGGAGAACAGCTGGAATTCAATCAGGTCAGGCTCAAGGCCAAGGATCTGTTCGCCCAAGCACGGGACCAGTACTACCTGAAGAACCGCACCGAATGAACAAGTGGCGGCCGCATCGTTGCGATGGAAAGACTGCCTTCGGGCTTTTCTTGAGACCGGGAGCAATCGATGTCCGAACGAACGCCTGGGGAACTGGTGGCCTTGATTCAGCGTGTGTTCGAGGCTGGAGAGGCGATGGACGTGCAACGCTTCTCCGAGCGTTTCACCGAAGACTCGCTGTACCAGTTTGGCAACGAACCGATCGTGAAGGGTCGTGAAGGCATCGTCAATGCCAATTCGATCGACACCTTCAATAAGACTGTCCGATCCATCAAGCACCACGTCAAGAACACCTGGGAAATCGGGGACATCTTGATCGTCGAGATGGAGGTCACCTATGTCCGCGGCGACGGTAAGAGTTTCACACTCCCCGCCTGCGACGTCGTCCAATTCTCGGGAGATCTCGTCCAAGAGATGCGAATTTACATGGACATAAGTCCCGTGTTCTCCACCTAGCCGGAGAGCCCAGGTCAGCCGCCTTTCGGAATGGTCCCGTGATCGAACTGACGAGCGACCCAGCGAATGTTCCGTCCGGCGTCTGACGATCTTCAAGGCAATTCCTGGCTGGCAGTCTGCGCCCGCATTTCCATCGGTTGCGCGGCGTTGGGCCGATGGTTTGCTCCAACGGGTACCAGTCGCTATCAGCGCCTCCTGGTTTCTCTGGTCCTTTTCCCGCAAGGTAACAAGCCATGGCATTCGATTACTCAGCGCGCGACCAAAACGCGCAACTGGCCTTTTATGTCCTGCTCTGGAAGCGGAACGGGATCGCGCTCGAGGCGTTCGACGACTACTGGCGCGATGTCCATGGCCCCGTCTGTGCCCGGTTGCCGGGTCAGTACCAGTACTGGCAATTCCACGTCGCCCACAATGAAAGTGGCCTTTTCCCCACCATTAGGGGCGTGGGATCCACTACCGCGCATGAAGATCAGTTCGATGGGATCGCCGAGCTAACGTTCCGGTCGACGTCCGATCGCCAAGCGTGGATTGACGCGTCCACGATCCTGATGGCCGACGAGCACAACCTCTTCCGCAAGGCGATTGGATACATCACCGCCCCGGGAAACTCTCGGACCCTGATCGACGGAATCGAGGTCGGCGACCCAAACGGGGGCGTGGGTGCCGTGAAGTTCCACGTCCTGGTGAGGAAAGCGGACCAGGTCGGGCTTGGTGACTTTCGCCAGTACATGACCGAGCGGTTCGCCCCAGCGGCGGCGGGCAGCCCTCACGTGTTGAAATTCCGATTGCACCTCTTCGAGCCCCTGGACACCGGACGGCCCGAGGCGGCTGGCGTCGTGCATGACGAGGCACCTGAAAAGCAGTATCACGCCGCCTTCGAGATCGGCTTCCGCAAGCCCCTGGAGATGGAAGCGTTCTTCGCCTCGGAGACCTATGCCGCCGTGGCCGGAGAACTCCCGAAATTCGTCCAGAAGCTCGCCCCCTTCCCTGAACGCAATGTTTATACGTTCGTCTACGACGGTCGGATGACGGTCGCTGGCCAGCGGGGATCGCGGGCGGCTGAAGTGATCGACAGCCTCGGAGCGCTCAACCAACTCAGGGACGACATCCTCGACCTCGTGCTTGGCAAAGGTGTTCGCTAATCCCACGCAGAGGCGAAAGGAGGGCTCGATGGCACCAAAGAACGCGGTCCTGGACGACAAGGAAATCCAGGAGAGATTGTACATGATAAACCCAAAGTTCGGGGATTTCTGCGTCCGGGTCGCGGGGGAAGCATGGGGCCTGCCGCACCTTGACCAGAAAACCAAGGCGCTGATCATCATCGCCGTCGATGTCGTCAACCAGGACCAGGTCAGCCCGACGAGCCCGTTCGGGGCCCACGTGCATATGGCTCTGAAGCAAGGAGCGACCCGGGAGGAGATCGAGGAGGTCCTGCTCCTCATGTGCGTTTATGCCGGCTTCAACAAGGCCGCAGGCTACTTCGGTCTGCTGGACGATGTTCTGGGTCCGGCGGCTGCCCAAGCGTGATGATGTCGCCTGTCCCGTCTCCTCAACCATTTCATGAGCCGAGGTCGGCTCCACAACCGGCACCTTATTCTAGGAGTTCCTCATGGTCGCCAGTACGGCTGCTAAGGGAAGGATCGGGGTCCTCATCGAGGACCATTATGATCCGACCGAGTTCGAGATGTTCAACGAGTACTTCCCACAGCAGGGTTACGAAGTCGAATACGTCACCCATCTCTGGGGTAACCCCTCCGTCACCTATTGGGCCAACCCCGAGGATGGCGTGATCAAGAATCAGGTCAAGGTGACCGTCGAGGTGAACTCCGTCAAACCGAGCGATTACAAAGCTGTCCTCTTCATCGGTGCCTATGCGATGGACCGATCGCGCTACCAGGAGCATGTGACGAAGGGGCAGGCCAACCAGTCCCCTGCCGTCAACTTCCTGCGCGCGGCATTGAGAGCCAAGGGGTTGAAGATCGGCACGATCTGCCATTCCCTTTGGCTCTTCTGCGCGGACCCATCGCTCATCAAGGGCCGCAAGGTCACTTGCGCCCACAACATCATCTGCGATGTCGAGAACGCTGGCGGTGAGGTCGTGTACGACGAGAAAAAAAAACAGGTCCAGGAGATCGTGATCGATGGAGATCTCATCTCGGCCTGGCATCCCAAAGTCACCAAGGAGTTCATGGAGACGATCGTTCAGGAGATCGAGAAGGGCTCGTAGCCGCCCGCGGGATTCGTCGCGTTGCCGGTTCGATGCGACAACTGGGGACGACCGCAGTCGGGTTGACCGACCACTCGTCCAGGAAATGACTCACAGGCATCCAGTCCTCACACCTTGACCTGCTTCCGGGAACGGAGAGTCGATGATCGGCCAGGCTCGCCTCAAGGGCAGGAAGATCGCTGTCCTCGTTGAGAACATGTTCATTCCCGGCGAGATCGACGCGTATCGGCAGGGCTTTTCGGATCGGGGAGCCGAGGTCCACCTCATGTCCAATCTCTGGGGACAGGAGAAGTTGACATTCGTCAGTACCGTCGACCAAGTGGAAGTGAACCTCGAAGAGACGAGGAAGCGGCTCCAATTGTTGGATGTCTCGATCGACTTCCAGAAGGTGAACGTCCACGACTATGCCGCGGTCATCATGGCCGCCAGTTACGCGAGCGTTCGACTTCGTTACTTCGAGCCCCCCCGAGGAGTGCCGATCCGTCCGGAGATGACCCGCACCGCGCCAGCCGTAAAATTCTTCGCGGAGGCGATGGGGGATCCACGTATCGTCAAGGGCGCCCTGTGCCATGCCCTGTGGCTGCTGACACCGACTCCCGAACACCTGGCCGGGCGCAGGGTGATCTGCCATGAGGTCGTGCTGGCCGACATCGCCAACGCGGGAGCCATCTACACGCCATCGGCCGACAATGTCGTCGTCGACCGCGACCTGGTGACGGGCCGGGCGTGGCATGACGTGATCCCGTACATCGATGCCATCGCGGAACAGATCGTCAGCCTGGAGCGGGAGCGTGCCAGGCCGTCGAAGGAGGGGTAAGAGAATGACACCCGCGACGACGACGAAGGCGGAGCCGTCCAAGGCGGCCCGTCCGTCTTCCACGAAGATCTCCGTGCAGTTCGTCTATGCCCCGGGCCTGAAGCGCGCGGTCTTCCGGAACGTCCGCCTCACCGGGAGCTGGGACCGGGAAGGCCGTTATTCCGACGACTGGTCCACGATCCCGATGGAGGAATACACCGGCGAGGACGGCTGCCCCTGCTACCGGGCCGCGGTCGGGCTGGATGAGTCGCAAGTCGGCTGGACGTTCCACTGGGGCGTGGTCGTCGACGGCCCGGCCGGGAGGGACAAGTGGGGTATCACCACCGAGGTCTGCGACGCCGGCTCGTCCGATCGGTCGCGCGCGTTCGCGCTCCGCCCGCGAGACGGCGATGCCGTCCAGCAGGAGCGCTACTACCTGACCCATAACCGCCGCCTCGGCGCGCAGAAGCACCGGCGTGCGGGGACGACGAAGGATGGCATCTGCTTCTCGGTCTGGGCACCCAACGCCCGGAAGGTCGAGGTCGTCTTCGGCAAGTTCTTCGACGTCAATGACCCCAAGCGGACCCCCCGCGAGGACCCGCTGCCGGCGGCCTCGATCGCCGGCGGCTACATCGCCGACGACGGCCAGGGGATGCACCCCACGCGGGGACCGTTCCCGATGACCCGGGGGGATGACGGCGTCTGGGTCACGGACGAGAACGACCCTCGGCTGGCGGACTTCGCGGCTTTCGATCACAAGCTCTACATGTACCGGATCACCAAGGACGACGGCACGGTCGCCTACAAGAGCGACCTGTACTCACGCTGCCAGATCGGCAGCGGGATGTTCGACCCCAAGGGCCAGCCCTTCGCCGACCTGACCCGCAAGCTCGACGGCCCCGTCAGTTGCTCGGCTCTGGTCGACTCCGACCAGGTGACCGCATTCTTCGAGGATCCCCAGGGACGCTGGCCCGAGTCGGATTGGGTGCAGGCGGAGGAGTTCTGGAAGGACGAGAAGGACCTGATCGGCACGGCGAAGCCCGTCCCACGCCGGGTCGACGACCTGGTGATCTACGAGCTGCACGTCGGGGCCCTCGGGGGTCCAGAGAAGCAGGGACCCGGCACGCTCAAGGACGCGATCGAGCTGCTCGACTACCTGGTCGACCTGGGGGTCAACGCCGTCGAGCTGCTGCCGATGTCCCAGTTCAGCGGCGAGGAGAACTGGGGCTACGGCACGTCGCACTACTACGCGATCGAATACAGCGGCGGCGGGCGCGACCAGTACAAGTACTTCATCAAGGCGTGCCACCGCCGCGGGATCGCGGTCATTTTCGACGTGGTCTACAACCACTTCACCCCCAACGCCGGCCGGGCCGAGTGGGGATACGACACCAACGACGCCGTGAAGAACCCGTACTACTGGTACGAGGGCGTCCCCTCCGACTACCCCGCCTACCAGCGGGCGGTCGACAACGACGCCAAGGATCTCGGCGGTTACATCGACAACATGTCGACGGGCTTCGCCCCGCGGTTCTACGAGGAGATGGTGCGGAAGATGTTCATCAGCAGCGCCGTCATGCTGATGGAGGAGTTCCACATCGACGGGTTCCGCGTCGACCAGACCACGTCGATCCACTCGTACAACGTGCTCCACGCCGACGGCCGGCCCGTGCCCGACGCCAACCTCTTCGGCGCCAAGTTCCTCCGCGAGTGGACGAGTACCCTGCGGTTGATTAATCCCGACGTGATCCTGACCGCCGAGGACCACTCGGGCTGGGACAAGGTGACGCAGTCGACCGAGATCGGCGGGCTGGGCTTCGACAAGGCCTGGTACGCCGACTTCTATCATCACCTGATCGGTGACACCGACAAGGGGAGCGATTACGCCAAGCTGATCAAGACCGCCGGCTTCGGCGACGATCGCGCGCTGGCCATGGACTACTTCGCCGGGGTGCTCGGCGACAGCGGGGGCAACCAAGTCGTCTACAACGAGTCGCACGACGAGGCGGGCAACGCCCAGGGCACCAAGCGGACCATCGTGGTGGCCGCCAACGGCGCCCCACTGGTCGGCCCGACGCGGCGATACGCGGAAGCCCGCTGCCGCTTCGCCTTCGGCGCCACCATCCTCTCGGCTGGGACCCCCATGTTCCTCTTCGGCGAGGAGGTCGGGTTCGAGAAGGATTTCCTCTACAACCACATCTTCGCCAACCGGGAGGATCTCGACGGCTATCGGAAGACGAGCGGCCAATTCCTCTTCGCCTTCTACCGGGACCTGATCCGCCTGCGGCTGGCCAGCCCGGGGCTGCGCACCCGCCTGATCGACATCCTCCACGTGCACGACGCCAATCGCGTGCTCGCCTGGAGGCGATGGGGCGAAGGCGAGGACTACCTCGTCCTGGCCAGCCTGAACAACCATCCGTTCCGGGACGGCTACACGATCGTCAATCCGCGGCTCCCCGACGACCGCTGGAGGGAGGTCTTCAACAGCGACTCCGACCGCTATGGCGGGGATCGAGTCGGCAACAACGGGGCCGTGATCCCCGCCAGCGGGGGTGCCCTGCACGCCGTGATCCCGGCCAACGGATTCATCGTCCTGAAGCGAGTCTAAGCCTGTTGCGGCCTCGGACCGAGGCGACCCTCGGCGCGAGATCGTCCATTCCGCCACAACATCTCTGGGAGCTCATTGATGCCAGCGAATTACACGCAGAGTCTCACGGTCATGGGAATCGCAGGCGACGTCGATCCCAAATCCATGACCCCGTCGTTCACGGTCCGGACCCGCGGCGGCGACGTGGTCAAGGCGTTCATCTCCGACACGACCTACTTCTCGGCGCTCCAGAACCTCGACCGCCTCGACCGCGACCGGTATCCCGACCCGGTTGCGACCGACCTCGCCGACCTCGGCCGCAAACTAGAGAAATACGTGGTCCCCGGCCGGCTCGTCGCCGCCGAGGGGATCTACCAGGCGCACGGCGGCCACGAGTGGTTCGACGTCAAGACCTTGCACGTACTCCACTCGCACGTCGGCAACCTCATGTTCGAGCACACGCACTGGTGGATGACGCAAATCTGCGCGATGGGTGACAAGTGGCTGGACGACCTCTTCGGTGACAAGCGGAGCTACCAACTCGACGACTTCGTCGCGCTCTACCGGACCAACCTGAACATCCTCGGGCTATCGACCGACGACAACATCCAAGAGATGGCGACTCTGTCGCGCTTCATCTACGGCCTTTCTTCGGCCTATCTGATGTCGGGCGACCTCCGATTTTACATGGCCGCCAAGGCGGGCGTCGAATTCCAGCGCGACGCCTTCCGGAGCCTCAGCGCCGACGGCCGGTTTTGCTTCTGGGCCTTCGGCCGGCGTCGGGGAAAATACGGCACGAACCTCATCATCCCGTCGGAGAACCCCGACGACCTCGGCTCCATCCCCCTCTACGAGCAGATCTACGCCCTGGCCGGCCTCGCTCAGTTTTACCGGATCTCGGCGGACCGGGACGTGCTCTTCGACATCCGCAGAACCGTCGCCTCCTTCGAGACGTTCTTCCGCGACCATTCTTCGGAAGACGGCGGGTACTTCTCGCACATCGACTATGCGACGTTCAGCCCCCACAGCCCTACCCTCGGCGCGAACCAATCGCGAAAGAACTGGAACTCGGTCGGCGACCACCTGCCAGCCTACCTGATCAACGTGGTCCTGGCCCTTGACCCCCTGCCCATCGGCCTTGAAAAAGAACTTGCCGGCTTCCGGGACCTCTGTCTCGACATCGTCTCCCGGACCTCCAACCTCATCGTGGATAAGTTCCCGGACCCGGACCCAACGGTCCCCTACGTCAACGAGCGGTTCGACGCCAAATGGAAGCCCGACCACTCATGGGGCTGGCAGCATAACCGGGCTATTGTGGGCCACAACTTGAAGATCGCCTGGAACCTGACCCGGGTCGCGCACCTTTACAAGGCCAAAGGGAAGCTGGAGCAGGCCGAGAAGATGATGGGGCTGGCGGAGCGGCTGGGCAAGAGCATGGCCAAGGTCGGCATCGACCAGTTCCGTAGCGGCTGCTTCGACGCGGTCGAGCGGCAGCCGCGCGACGGCCGGCCGGTCGAGTTCGCCTGGGGCAACACGAAGGACTTCTGGCAGCAGGAGCAGGCCATCCTGGCTTTCCTGATTCTGCAAGGCTACACGGGCGATCCGGAGTATCTCCAGCTCGCCCGGGAAATGGAGGCGTTCTGGAACCTGTTCTTCCTCGATCGCGAGCGGTGGGGGGTCTTCTTCCGCGTTACCGAGAACGGTCTGCCGTACCTCGCGGGGACCTACGGGAGCAAGGGTGGGCACGCCGTCGCGGGATATCACTCGTTCGAGCTGAACTATCTCGCCCACACGTACAACCGCGCCTTCTCGTACCGTGAGCGGCTTGAGGACAACGTCTTCTGCATGCACTTCAAACCCCACGTCAACAGCGGCCAGCGGTCGATCAATGTCCTGCCCGATTTCTTCGCGCCCGGTGAGATCGAGGTCGTCGGCCTCGTCGTCAACAGCGTGCGCCGGACGGATTTCGCCCCCGACCAGTTCCAGATCCCGCTGAAAGAGTCCGATCTTGGGTCCGAGATCATCGTCGAGCTCTGCCCGACGAAGGCAAGGAATGAGAAGAACAGGAAGGCCGTCGGCCTTTAACCGCGCCGAACGATCCTGCGACGCCGCGTGTCCCCTGCGGGTGGTCACGAAAAGGCCACCCGTCGGGGCCGCTCGGCACTTTTCACCCCGAACGGATCCACGGCCGGGTGGGGCGTCGAACGTCCGAGGCGAATCTGACTTGGCTCTTCGCAGTGGGATGAGGCGCGCGTCACGGGCGACCGTCGAGACGCCGCGTCAGTGTCGTCGGTATTAGATCGGCGGTATGGTTGCGCCCATGAGCCTTCAGCACAGGGCCATCACCTTTAAGACGGATCTCTACCAGCCGGAAATCCACCTCCTTGGCGCAGTCGCGCAGGTGATCGATCACGACCTTCACAACCCCGGTAGCCTTGCCGTCTCTGATGGACTGTGTATAGGCGACATCAAGAACGCGTGCCTCGGCATCCAAGGCGGCAGCAACGCCACTGCGCTTCTCCACCACTTGTACGAGGTCGGGCATGTACTCCGGAAGGATAGCAAGATCATTTACGAAACCAGTGGCATTCAGGCAGTTCACCAACCGCGCCACTGGACCCCATAGACACGCCGCGAGCGATGTGCAGGCCGGCAGGTTACCAACGAAGAATTCTCGGTTGGCATGTCCGCTGAACTCAGCGAAGCCCATCAGCAGTTCCCGCCCTTGAGCGGGAGTCAGCCAACGCAACTGACAGCCTACGCGGATCAGGGCAAAGTGAATGACGTTGTCTGCGTCAAGCCCAAGCTTCTCGCCACGGCGCTTGTAGTAGTTCTTCCAAGCTCCGACAACGTCGTACTTTCGGGCCCGCAGCCCATCCAGCGACTGCAGCGCCGGGTTCACCGCCTCCCAGGTGTCCCGGTTGACCACGGCGGAGCCGGCACCTGGGGGCAATCCTGCCTGGCCCGCCAAGTCGAGCAGTGCCTCAGCGACCAGCAGATCGTACGCTGCGTCGGAGAGGTCGCGGATCCCTGCCAGCGAGGCGGCGGGACATTCGCCCTGAACGAACTGCAAAAGGTTAAAGTTCGCGGCGAGCACCTCGGGGAACTCGGACTGCCCTGGATCTGGCCAGGCTTCGACCGCCGACAAGAAGCTGCTGGGGGCAGCAGCGAATACCTCAGCCAGCGCTTCGTCATGCCCCGGAGGGGCCGAGGTGCCAAGGACCTGCTGATGCAGATCGTGCACCCACGGCGCTTTGCCGATATCGTGCAAGAGCACCGCCGCGGCAAGCCGGGCGAAACCGGGATGCGCCTGATCCGGCGCCACACGTCGAATTCTTGCGCAGAAATCCTTGAAAGCGTGTTCCGGCAGCTCCAGCTTTGCCTTGCGCTGAGGAGCGATGAACGCTTCATACGCGGCTAAGGGGTCGGAAGCGGTACATGCCGCCAGGACCCACAGGCTACTGAGCGTCTTCGCCCGCTCCTTGTTCAGCAAAGGTACTGCTGGGTCGAAATGGACGAGCTCGGTACGAGCAACCAGCTCTTCGATGCGCCCAGGGGCGACATTCAGGGCTGCAATCAGTTGAGCAAGACACATGAGATGCTTTTTCTTACGAGAGGGGAAATGGTGAGGCATCTTTAGCGAAATTGCGTAGGAGGCCATCATAAGATCTGCATGGTCACATCAGATCGAGGACCGCTGACCCCGGAGGGTCCGCCCCTTCTGCTCTATCGGGTGCCGTTACGCATCCTCTCGATCGCTCTGCGGATACCCTGGGCAATGTTCATGAACGCTTCGTCCCTGTTCGTCCATGTCGTCACGGGCCGTAAGTCAATCGGGAGTCCCTGGAGCCGGAAGAACGGGGCACCCTCCCAGTCAACCGGACGGAGCAGGACAGGGATCACCGTCGCCTCGTCTTTGTCATGGCGCTCAAGAGCCCGCTTGGTTTCAATGTCGTAGCAGTAATCGGAAGCGAGAAACGAAGGACTGATCAGAAGCAGGATGATCTGGGCTTCTTCCAAGTTCTTGTCGAGTTGACCCTTCCACTCCTCGCCTGCACCGATCATGCGATCGTGCCAGCCCGAGATGACGCCCTGTCGCCGCAACAGCGACAGGTGCTCCTCCAGTTCCTTCCTCAACTCCTCGTCCTTGTGGGAGTAGGAGTAAAAGAGGCGGATCGCCGGGCGTGGGGCGGTCGGTTGGGCGTCAGGTAGCTCGGTGCTTGCGAGCGAGGGGGTTCCTGACGGACCCGTCGGAGAAAGCGGGGGCTTCGTTGTTGGAAAGGGGGCAGGGCCGGGCGTCGAGGATGAAAACGGCCTGAACTGCCCGAGGGCCAGTCGCCCGTTCGCAGTGACCGAGGCGCTCAACCCCGCCTCGGTCCGGGCGACCTCGACGTACCCTTCCTCTTCCAGGGTCTCCAGCCAATCCCTCACGTCCTTGATGGCAATATCGGTGGCCTGGGCAATCTGGGTGTCCATTACGCTATCGGCGGCATCCTTGGGCAGGTCGGAGATCGCCTGTAAGACCTTCTTCTGGGAACCCCACAGCTTGGGCATGTTCTTACTCGACTCCGGTTCACGGGACTCAGGCGATATCGGCTACGACCTGGCACCGTAAGGGTGGGGCTTTCGGCGACGGAAATCTATAACCCCTATGCCATTCGGCATGTAAACTTAGGTCCAAGCGAGCCTAATCAAGAAGCGATCGTTTGTCAACGATCCCATCCGAGGCGGCCGATGCTCGCCGCCACCTTTCCTTGAGGCACCGGGCAGAGCGTCCTGAATTGGGTCTGTGCGACGTAAGAATCAAGAGTTAGGCTGGTACGGGGTGATCGAATGGGGTGGATTGTTCAGGGAAATCCCGGCCATGAGCGATCAAAACCAGGGAGAGTATGATCTGGCCGATGTGCCGGAACCCCGGCAACCCAAGGCGCCGATCGCGCCGGGGAAGCCTTTGCCTCGTCTCTGGAAGACCGAACCGGATGAGGACGAAGAGGAAGAGCTGAAAGAGGCCGCCGAGGCGAAGAAAAAGCAGGAAGCGGCGCAGTCAGCCAAGGAAACGGTCCGATCCGCCGAGGTTCGCCAGCGGACAAGGAAGGCGAAACGCAAGGAAAGCAAGAAGCCATCCGCGGGCGATGGCTCCGCAAAGAAGGTGCTCGTCGAGGAGACTCCGGCGCTCGACACCTACGAGGCTCGCCAGCGCGGCCGGCTGATCGTGGGCGCGCTGGTCGCCGGTTGCGTCGGTATCTTTGGCTGGATCATTTACAAGGTGTTCATCTACGATCCCAACCCCATGGATATGACGGGAGATGAGCCGCCACCCCCTGTGGCAGTCGCGCCGGCGCCCAAGAAGGACCTGGATCTCGAGGCCCAGAACATGTTCGACCGGGCTCGAGAGCACGCCAAGGCGGGACGCACCGACCAGGCCATCACCCTCCTGGAAACCGTGGTGAAGACTTATCGAGGCACCAGGACGGCCAGCGAGGCGTCGAAGGCGCTCGAGCGGCCCAAGCAGAACCTTCGTCGCTTCCTGGATCGCCCCGCGCTCCAGGCCGAACCCGCTCCGAAACCACCGCCTCCTCAGGAAGCTCAACCGACCCAGGTTGTGACCGCCCAGCCCAAGCAGACCACCGGCAACGCCACCTTGACCCTGCCGGCCAATCCGGCTGAGCTCACGCCGACGCATCCCTCTCCACTGGCGATGGCCAGCATTACTGCCGGCGCAGGCAAGACGCCCACGACGGTCCGCATCCTGCCAAGCGGATTCACGGCCAAGTCCGAGGCCGGCATTCACAGCTCTGGCTGGCCGCTGGCGATCGTGGGCAACCGGGACGGCGCCCCGATGGTGCTCGTCCCAGGGGGAACCTTCACCATGGGTGACGATAACAGATCGCCGGCGGAAGCCACCGCCCGCAAAGTCTCGCTGTCCACCTATTACATCGATCAGCACGAGGTGACCGTCCGCCAGTTCCTGCTCTTCCTTGCGGAGATGCACTACCGCGGCCAGCCTCCCCGTAGCTGGTCGGAGGATTTCCGGCAGAACCCGTCCGAAACGCTGCCCATGGTCATGGTCAATGCCCGCGATGCTCAGGCCTATTCCGAATGGGCCCTCAAGCAAATGCCAACCGAGGCTCAGTGGGAAATGGCCGCGCGCTCGACCGACGGCCGGCTCTTCCCCTGGGGTTCCGAGCCGATCAACCTGGCAAAGCCGCGTGCCCCGGGCCAGCTCGAGCCGGTCATGTCGGTTCCCCAGGACGCCTCTCCTTATGGCGTTCACGATCTGGGGGGAAGCGTCCTGGAGTGGACGAAAGACTGGTACGATTCCAAGTTTTACCACCAGCTATTCAACCAGCCCGTGGTGAACCCCACCGGACCGACCGCCAAGCCAAGGTCGCTGGAGCTCGTGGTCAAGGGCGATCGGAAGTCCGGCAGCGCTTCGGCCCGTCAGGGGATCATGCTGGAAAAGCGGCTGACCTATGTCGGTTTCCGCTGTGTGCTGCCGGTCGAAGACAATGGGGGCGCCGTCAGTCCGGGATCCCCGGCTCCCGGAACTCCTCCCGCACCTTCGCCTCCCGGTCAACCGCCAGCGAACCCAGCGCGGCCGGGTAACACCCAGGCGCCGAATGTTCCCTTCTGAGATCCCTCAGCAAGAAGCTGATCCGGACCAAGGGCGGCATCCGGTCATGAGGAACGCGCGCCGCCTCGTCCTCCATGAACCAGCCAATCGTCCGCGCAATGCTCTCACGATAAGTCAGCGCCGGAGTCCAGTCCAGCTTGCGACGCGCCTTCTCGGTGCTGTACTCGAGGTAACGTCCCAGCAGCCAGGCCCCGTAGCGTGTGACCCGCGGCGGTTTCTTGCTGAGCAGCAGCCGCTCCCGGAGCTCGAGCGAGAGGCCTCCGTAAAAGGCATACCAGAACGGATAGTGCCAGGTGACCCGGGGAACACCGAGGGCATCGGCCAGCATGTCGAGGAACTCGCGCTGGGTGATCCGGCGATGGCTCGTGATGTTGTAGGCTTCGCCCACGGAGTTCGGATCACGCGCCGCCAGCAGGGCCGCGTCGGCCACCACGCCGGCATACACTGCGCTGAGCGGATTATCGCCCTTGCCGACAATCGACACCCGGTTCCAGCGAAACTCCTGGATCAGGCGGGGAATCGTCGTCCGGTCACGCTCGCCGAAAAGCCAGCTTGGGCGAATGACCGTCAGGCGAAGGCGGCCGGAAGCGGCCATGTCCCAGAGCAGCCGCTCGCACTCGACCTTGCTGCGGGTGTAATAATCCAGGACCCAGACGTTCTGTCCCAGCGGAGCCGTTTCGTCGATCGGGGTCGTTTGATCGGGCGGATGGCCGTAGGCGCTCGTCGAGCTGATGTGGACGAACCGCTCGACCCCGGCGCGTGCGGCCGCCTCGGCGAGCGTGCGCGTGGCCTCGAGCCCACCCACCTGAAACTCCTTCCAGCTTCCCCAGTCGCCAACCTTCGCCGCGCAATGGAAGACCCAGGAAACATCGCGGACCGCCCGATCGCAGACCCTCGGATCGGTGAGATCACCGCGTTCGATCTCGACTCCCAGCCCCTCGAGAAACCCTGTCTCGCCCGACTGGCGGACCAAGGCTCTGACCCGGTACCCCTGGTCGATCAGCTTCTCAACAAGATGGCTGCCCAGCAGCCCGGTCGCCCCCGTGACGAGGACTCCGCGGCCTGAACTGACGGAACTCATGTTCTTCAATCTTCCCGGCGAGTGACCTGGTCCGGATGTTTCCCACGAAAGAGCCTGCCTCATGCTTCCGGCCGGGTCAAGCGAATCTGATTGCAGCCAACGGGCGGCGTCCCGATCGCAATGCCTGATCGAAGCGGCGGCGGCCATGAACGACCCGGGCCGGGGATCGCCCGGCCCACAACGTCGCGGGGAGAAGGTATGAGCACCACGGCCTTTTTTGATCGCTGTATGCAATGCGCGAGCAAACCGCGCTATTACCCCGGCACCGAAGAAGCTCATATACTAACCCGACGCGCCAGCGAGGGGAGTGCCTTGAAGCCCTCGCTGGCGCGTCGGGTTGGTATATAGAAGGATGCGGAACTTTCTTGCCGGCGTAATAGGTGCAACCAGAACGCAAGTATTCGCGCAGGCCACCTGTGTCTTCCCAAAATACCCAGGAATCTTGAATTCGCCGATCTTTCTTGTTTCGTCGGACATTTCGATCCATTAAGATTGGCTGAGGAGACCTCGGATGTTTGCCGGAGTTGTCCGCGATTCATGAAATCTTGGCCGGCCCAGGGGGAGATTTCCCTGGATTGAGCGTTTACCTGGATAGCGACCGCACCCTGACGATACGTGAGCCGGTTGACCGGAGGTGGTCGCCGGGTTTCCAGGCGGTGTTCGACGTCGAGCTCCATCGGTAGGAGGATCTCATGAGCCAGCAGAGTGGATTCAGAATGGCACCGTCCCGAGCGGTTCGACCTGGTGTGCTCTTCGCTGCCCTGGGCCTTGTCATGCTTGCCACTCCCGGTACGCGGGCAGCGGACACCCTCGACCGCGAGTTGCTCAAGAACGCGCCCAAGATCATTCGCTACCTCAAGGACCATGGCTACAAGAACGTCGGCGCGCTCAAGTTCCGGGTCAAGAAGGGCGACGAGCCGATCGGCGACCATATCGGTCCGCTCAACCTGAACCTCGCCGATCGGCTGGAGATCGCGCTGGTCCTGGCCGACGACCTCCGCAACCCGATCGGGGTCATTCATGGCGCCAGTGCCGTGACCGCCACGCTTCCAGGTGCCAACCACCTGACCATGCCCGGGCGCCAGGCCTTGTTCCAAGGCCGCTATCCGCTGGCCTGGGGAGATCAGAAGGTCGAGGCTGACGCGTTCCTGACCGGAGTGGTCGTTGTCAGTCCCGACCTTGGACAGATGACGGTGGGCATCATGGCTTTTGGCAAGGACGGCGAGGCACTCGAAAAAGTTGTCGATTTCACCGCGACAACCGATGCACCGGCCCTGGTCGAGGTCGGAGAGAGCTTCATGACCCGTGGTGCCTTCGACGGCGGCAGGGTGGA
>JBAUOX010000511.1:0-2471 GCA_049579985.1 Isosphaeraceae bacterium
GAGCTGGTCGCTCGCCAGGACCCTTGCCGCTCGCCTGGGCAGCGACGACGTGGTGTACTGCCTCGACGCCGACATGGGCCTGCCGCTGGCCGGCGCCTTCCGGCGGGCGACCAGCCGGCCGAAACAGGCCGTGTTCCTGCACAACCTCGACCGGCCCCGCGGCCGCCTCGCAGCGAAGCTAGCCTGGATGCCCATGCAGAAAAAAAAGCCTAACAGGATCGCTGGTCTTTTGGCCTTTTTTCCGCGATAGTCGCCATTTCATCGCAGTTTTTCCGGCTCATCCATGCACCGAGATCCACTCTCTCAGGAATCTCATCCAGCTTCGCTTATCATCTCGATCCCCCCATTTTTCCCGTGATTTTCCCCACATCGGCTCTTTGGCCTTGACGAGACCACCCCAATCTGACATTTGGGGACCATGTTTAACAGCGAACCCAAAAAACTAACGGACCTCTCCCAGGTCTTCCTCGAACCCACCAACGCCACCCATCGCCAGTACGAGGCCCTCCGCGCCTTCTTCGTCGACGGTCTCCCCGGCGTCGAGGTGGCTCGCCGCTTCGGTTACACCTCGGGGAGCTTCCGCGTCCTCGTCCACCAATTCCGCCAGAGTCCCCGACGCGACTTCTTCCTCACACCGGCCAAGGGGCCTCATTCCGCACCCAAGAGCGACCCCCTCCGTGACCGCATCATCGCCCTGCGAAAGCAGAACCTCTCCATCCACGACATCAGCCGCAATCTGGCCCACCAAGGACATCCCCTCAGCCCGGTCACCGTCGCCCAGATCCTCAAGGACGAAGGATTCGCTCGCTTGCCGCGCCGGGCCGACGACGAACGCCCACCTGGCTCGCGGACGACCACAGCCGATGTCGCCGATGTCCGGCAACTTGACCTGAACCCTCGCTCGTTTGAAACCCAATTCGGCGGCCTGTTCCTCTTCCTGCCGATGCTGGCCGCGATCCCCCTCGATCGCATCCTCCAGAAGTCGGGATTCCCCGGATCGGAGATGATCCCACCCGGCTGCGCTCTGCGATCGCTCTTGGCCTTGAAGCTGTTCGGGACGGCACGCCACCGCCATGTCATGAGCGGGGTCCTGGACGAGGGGCTGGCCCTCTTCGCCGGACTGAACGTCATCCCCAAGCGATCGTTCTTGACCGAATACAGTTGCCGGATCGACCCGGTCTGCTACCCGGAACTGATGCGCCGCTGGTTCGACGCCGTGAGCCGGCTCGGTCTGCCCCGTGGTCATTCCTTCGACCTGGACTTCCACACGATCCCCTTCCATGGCGAAGATGCCCTGATCGAGAAGCACTACGTCTCCAAGCGAAGTCGGCGCCAGAAAGGCATCCTGGCCTTCCTGGTGCAGGACGCCGACACCCGCGTCTTCTGCTACGCCAACGGCGAATTGCGCAAGGACCAGCAGAACGCCGAGATCCTCCGCTTCGTCCAGTTCTGGAAAGATCGGACCGGGCGGTATCCCCAAGAATTGATCTTCGACTCCAAGTTGACGACCTACGCCAAGCTCAATGAGCTCAACCGGCTGGGGATTCGGTTCATCACGTTGCGCCGCCGCTCGAAAGGATTGATGCAGGAAATCGACCGGACGCCCGGCTCCGCGTGGCGCCGGATCGAGCTGAAGGGTGTCTCGCGCCCGTACAACCATCCGCGAATCCTCGATCGCCGGATCACTTTGGCTGATTATGACGGCCCGCTGCGCCAGGTGACGGTCGCCGACTTGGGTCATGAGGAGCCGACCCTCCTGCTGACCAACCAACTGACGGCGACGGCTGCCCGGTTGATTGAGCGGTACGCTCAGCGGATGATCATCGAGAATCGGATCGCGGATGGGATCGACTTCTTTCACATGGACGCCTTGAGCTCGGCCGTGGCGATGAAGGTCAACTGCGACCTGCAATTGACGCTGATGGCCAGCAGCCTGTACCGCCTGCTGGCCGGCCGCATCGGCCGGGGCTACGAACAGGCCGAGTCGCGGCATCTGTTCCAGGACTTCGTGAATGCCACGGCCCAGGTGAAGATGACCAAGTCGGACATCGTGGTGCGGTATCAGAAGCGTGCCCATAACCCCTTGCTCATCGCAGCCGGTTTCGATACGACAGAGACGGTCATCCCCTGGCTGGGGCGCAAGCGGTTGCGGCTCGTATTCGGGTAGCCTCACGCTGTCGCCCCGAGAGGAGCGTGGTGTTAAAGTCAAAAACTAACGTCGTCAGAATGCTAGTATCATTATGCGTATTGGCTATTTGTTAGGCTTTTTTTTCTGCATGGGCATCCAGGCTAGTTTCCAGGAAAAAATGTACTAACCCATGCAGTTGTGAAACTATAGTGTGTACTATTCCCGTAGCTTCGGCGGCCTGGTGCGACCGTCAAGCCTGAAAATCCCGCCGTCCCGCAATGTTTAATTATCGAAGCATTATGTAGTCATGTCAAGTTCAGCCTCCTCAGGCCGCCTCCCCCTC
>JBAUOX010000512.1:0-3005 GCA_049579985.1 Isosphaeraceae bacterium
AGCCCAGAAGAGCACTCAGAGGCTCCTGGCACTATTAAATAAAGAGGGATCTTCCGGGGATAAGTGCGAATGCCGGGGAAAACGGCCCTCGCCCAGTAAGAAGGCCCACAAATCCCGGGATGCTCGCACCAAAAAACGGAAGAGCCATAAAGAGCTTGTGATCGAACTGAAGGTCATGTGACCGAGAAGAGCACCCATCCCACCCAGCCGAGGTTGATCAGCCCGACCTATCATTCCTTGATCCCGTAATACTTCCGCCAGAATTCGGCGATCTCTTCAACCATCGGTGCGGAACTTGGGATCAACCCGGACCCATGAAGAGCGTCGTAGCGCTCGGCATAGTCTTTGGCAGCCTGATAGGCCCAGATCGGTGCCTCGTAACTCATGAGAACTGACTTCAGGGACTCTTCGACCACGACCAGATCCCTGCTTTTGAGCATCCGAACCATGTCCCAGCCAATCTTCTTGTACTCGTTCTGTTCTGCTTCCATCTCCCGGCACAGGGAAGAAAGCCGTCCCTTTCGTTCCTCAGTGGGATCGGTCAGATAGGGTTTCAACTCCTTGACGGCTCGATCCACGAGTTCCCGATAGCGTTCTGGGCTCTGCTCTTCTCGCATCTTGCTGTGGATTCTCTGAGCCAGGAACAAAGCGAAGGCTGCTGCGGCTTCTGGCTCTCCACAGAGACTCTTGATGGTCGTCAAGCGGGTGACAGGGAAGTTCTTTCCCTGGCGTAGCTCCTCGGCGATCTCTGACAGTTTCTTGACCTTCTTGACGATCTGAGGGTTTGGGGGCTGAGGCATGTCAATCTCTCCCGGATGACCCATTTTGCCGTTCATTCGAGACCATTGTCTAACGCCTGGCTAAAGGTGTCCGGGGGGAAATCGTAGCCAATCTCAACGGTGCCGGATTCCTTGACCCAGCGGTTGATCATCGTATGCTCCGACTGAGATCCGATCGGAGCTAGAGCGTGATCGATTCAAAAGTGCCTGGGAGTCAACGAGACCCCCAGCTCTAACCCAATCGCAGCTTGGTCCAGAATAACCATCCAAGCCAAGCAAGGTCGCATGCATTCAGTGTAGATGAATGTCGAAAACTCAGCGGATTTTCGATGTTTTGGTCCTGCCTTAGACGGCACTTGACCTGGACCAAGAGGCTATCAACGTGCTCACCATTCCTGAAATCCGGGGGATGATTGCCCGCTTCCGTAAACGATTTTTTTTCCTTAATTAAACGATTTTCACTTGATTTGTTCCCCAGGGACACTAAAGTCCTTCTTTGCTGAACTACTGCCTTCATCGACGCACAACGAGAGACGAAACTAGAGGATTACCTCGATGTCCCCCATGTTGACAAATCTCATGCACCAGTTACAGGATGTTCACGCCTATCACCCCGGCGATGACGGGCGTTTGATGGTCTCGGTGCCCACCACGCCCCACACCATAGAACAGTTCGAGGTGAGGGAAGTCCACCATGACGGCTCCTCGCTGGTCCTGTACTGTCACCCCCTCCTGGATGAACAAGCCAGACCCCAGGCGGAAAAAACCCGGACTTGCGTCCATAACGACTTCGAGGATCTGTTCTGACGAATTTGGTCGGGCTTAGCTGCGGACTGCCACCGGATCGCTTGGTGTTGGCCCCTGTGAATCGCCAACGCATCCTCCAGATTGCTGGCGGTGCCGACTGATCGTCCCGGGTCACCGGGTATCCCCGTAGGCCCGGCCCGACGTAACCATTCCCAACCTCCCGGACGCAACAACTCCGGCGAGATGACCGTGAACTCACGGTCAATGCTGCAATGTGGCCGATCGTTTGTCCCGTCGAAAGACAACAACCGAGTGACCGACCTTTACGAGACCAGGCGTGCAGAACCGCCACTTTGTCCGGCCGAAAGTGGCGGTTCCTTTTGCCCTTCACGTGAACGATGAGGTGGTAGCTCACGTTACCGACCTGGCATCAGCCTGGTCCCGTTTCCCCACCCAGAGCGAGTGTCAATGCGCCCTTCGGATATGGGGACGTGGGAAGCACCAGTCGGGCCAATCCCCGAGTTCCTTCCCCCTGGCACGAATCTATCAGGCAAGAGACCGGAAGGGCTTCGGTGAGCCTCTGGGGGCTTTCCGAGAGTGTCTGTAACACTGGTGTGCCTTTACGTCTCCCGCTCTCAAGACTTCTTGTAAAGCCTCAAAGCTGCCCCGACCTTGTGGCGGCAGGAACCGACCAAGCAGCCCCCTTTGCCTGATGATCCATCTTCCTGCGATAAACATCCGATCCCGATCAAGGTGACCAGAGTAGTGAACCTGGTGACCGTCTCGCCGGAATGAGCCGACCTGCTCCTCCCCGACAGTCAAAGTGATCTCCAACGCGCCTCGGTAGGTCTTCGTGAACTGGACATGGCTCCCCGTGATCTTTCCCTGGATGTCGGACGTGTCAGGCAGACGAGAGTTTCTGACGGTCTCCGTACCGAACCGCCCGATCACCTGCTCGAATCTGCGTCTTGACTCGTAGGCGATGTCCTTTCCGATCACCTCAACAAGATCGTCGAGATACTGCGATCGATTCGTGATCTGATCGTACATCTCCCCAGTGATCTTGTCGCCGTTCTGGCAGAGGACGGCGACGATCGGGTACATCCCAAGTTGTTCCCAACGGTGCCGGTATAACCCGACCCACCGACCCGTCACTTCGACCGGTTCAAGACCATCGGCAGTCATGGAATCGCCCTTGGTTCATCATCGGCATACGAGGCTTTGTACGCCTCCACAGGCGTCTCTCACCTTGGAGGATGAATCTATCAGGCAATAGCCCAGAAGAGCACTGAGAGGCTCCTGGCACTTATAAATAAAGAATGATTGATCGAACCGAAGGTTATCTGCCTGAGCGGGTGCTGTCGCGCCAGTGCCAAGGATTTCCACGAAATCCGGGCCGTTTTCACGCGGGGAGTGGCTTGAGTCCCCCCCTGGATCAGCTCGGGGCTATTGAAATAGAGGCGTCTTTCTTGGTGAAGT
>JBAUOX010000513.1:0-1552 GCA_049579985.1 Isosphaeraceae bacterium
TGGCCAGCACGCCGGGCGAGTCGGCGATGGTGAACCGGAGGTAGTAGCGGCTCTTGATCTGGTGGGGGGGCGTGCGCGCGACCGTGTGCCCGGGTTCGGCCCAGAGATCGAGCACGCGCGAACTCAGGATCGCCCGGCCGGTCACCACGTCGATCAGGTCGCCGACCACGGCCGACGCTGTGGGCATCATGCCGGCCCCCCGGCCGTAAAAGAAGGTGTCGCCCACGGCGTCACCGACGACCCGGATGGCGTTGTACGGCCCGCGCACTTCCGCCAGCGGGGTGCCGCGCTTCACCAGGGTGGGAGCGACGCGGAGCTCGAGGCCGGCGGCGGTGAGCTTGGCCAGGGCCAGCAGCTTGACCGCGTGGCCCAGCTCGCCGGCATACTTCAGGTCGGCCAGTTGCAGCCGGTCGATGCCCTGGCGCGGGATGTCGCCGGTCTTGACGGTGGCCTGGAAGGCGAGCTGGGTAAGAATGGCCAGCTTGTGTGCGGTGTCGGTGCCGTCCACGTCGAGGGTGGGGTCGGCCTCGGCGTACCCGAGCTCCTGTGCCTGCGCGAGAGCGTCGGCATAGGCCAAACCCTCATGCATCATCTTCGTGAGGATGTAGTTGCAAGTGCCGTTGAGGATCGCGGCAAGGTTCTGCACCTGGTTGGCGGCGAGCGCCACGCCCAGCGCCTGGATGATGGGAATGCCGCCGCCGACGCTCGCCTCGAACGCGACGGCGCGCCCAGCGGCGCGGGCCTGCGCGAAGATCTGCGGGCCGTGCTCGGCCAGCAATGCCTTGTTGGCCGTCACGACATGCTTGCCGGCCGCCAGGCAGTCGAGGACGATGCTCAAGGCCGGGTCGATCCCGCCCATTGCCTCCACCACGATCTCGACTTCCGGATCGTCGATCAGCCGGGCGGTGTCGGTAGTGACGCGAACACCGTCGAGCTTGACGTCCCGGATCTTCGCGGGATCACGGACGACCGCCCACTTCCAGCGAACCCGCTTACCCGCTCGGCGGGCGATGCGGTCGGCGTGCTCGGTCAAGATCCGGGCGACGCCCGTTCCCACGGTGCCCAGCCCGATCAATCCAATGGTGACGTGTTCCATGTCCTTCGCCGGATTCATTCGAGGCTGCGTGGCTGACCAGACGAGACGTCTTGTTGCGAGGTCCCGCTCCCGAAACCCAAGTTAAGGCCTGGGGCGTTCAATCGCAAGCATCCCTCGGTCTCGCCTACGACCGGGATTGAACAAGGACCCGCTTCTTGTTGCGGCCGACCAGGAGGATGCCCAGCTCGTAGAGCAGGATCATCGGCACGGCCAGGAGGGTCATGCTGAAGGGGTCCTGGCCGGGTGTGAGAACTGCCGCGGCGACGGTGATGATCAGGATCGAGATCTTTCGCTTGGCCCGGAAATCCGCGGCCGTGAAGATTCCGATCCGCTCCAGGAAGAGCATGATGAGCGGGGTCTGGAAGGCAATGCCGAAGACCAGGGGAAGGATCGTCGCGAAGCTCATCCACTCGCTCAGCCGCAAGGTCGGGGCCACTCCCAGCCAGACGTTGAACT
>JBAUOX010000514.1:0-9269 GCA_049579985.1 Isosphaeraceae bacterium
GAGGGGGAGGCGGCCTGAGGAGGCTGAACTTGACATGACTACATAATGCTTCGATAATTAAACATTGCGGGACGGCGGGATTTTCAGGCTTGACGGTCGCACCAGGCCGCCGAAGCTACGGGAATAGCACACACTATAGTTTCACAACTGCATGGGTTAGTACATTTTTTCCTGGAAACTAGTGTTTAAGCAGTAGTTTCCAGGTTTTTCTGTACTAATTCTATACAGGCGATCACTTCAATTAGCGAACGCACACTTGTGAAATTGAATAATGGTCCGCACCAAACAAGACGCAAAGCCCGATCGAGTAGGTATTTACGTTAATATTTAAGGAGCTTCATGAAACCCTACGTTGACCTTTTGCGGGCCTTTCTTCGATTGCTAATTTGTCGAATCCATGAATGTATAAGGAGTCAGATTGTCCCTAAGCCTTTTCCTGGATTGGACTTACATTAGTACAGAAAATCCTGGAAACTACTGCTTAAACTCTTCACTCTTCTACGTCTATGTCGGGGATACGGAGCCTTATCCACAGTCTGCCCAGTGGTCCGCGGGGTCCATAACTTCCATCGAGGCTGTCTCGGTCCCCGAGCCGAGCGCGCTGGTCGTCTCTGCCATGCTTGGAATCGCTGCGATGGTTTACCGGCGCTGCCATAATTCGTAACAATTCAGGCAAGAGCGACAAGTCTTGGCTGTGCTTAACGAGGGGGGCACTACGCTCTCAGAATCTTCAATGAGGGACTTGCATTCGGCGAATGGCGCGGCTAATCTCCCCTCTCTCGTTGATTACGTGCGAGAGCCCCTGCGACATCGTTCTCATCCAGCCAGGAGTGCCGCTCGCCCTGTCCCCCGGTCCTCTGACCCTCTCCGTCGCGTTCGACTCCGGTCCCCTCGCCGGGCGCCTCCGGGCTGACAGCACGGTGGTGGTCGTGCGCCCGCAACACTGATTGATTCACGTGCTTGTGATACTGACCGATTCCGGTGTGCAAGTCCCGGAGCCGAGGGGGGCTAACTGATGTCGGTTCCTTTTTCTTTCGGGGGCCGGCCTCTGGGGCGTGGATGGAGGTCGATCCCGAGTCGCTCCGCGATGCGCTCTTTCCATTCCGCATGCCCGAAAGGCCGACCCGAGCAAAGAGAGTCGCGAACCGCTTTCAACTCTTCTTCGCTTTGTGAGCGGCGGACCTTGGCTCGCCACCGGCGCCGACGTTCGGCCTCGGTTGGCCCCGATCGCTCCCACTCGGGAAATGGGCTTAACAGCGCGTCGGCCCGGCCCAGTCCGTGGTACTGGAAGCTGGACCACAGGTAGTCCCCGGCGTCCGCGACCAGCGACGCACGGAGAGGATTGGCCTCGATGTAACGCAACACGACGAGCAAGTGCTCGTCATCCTGGACCACCGAGCTCTTGAACCTGCCCTGCCAGACGTGCCCCGAGGAATGATGGTGCTTGTGATATCGCCAGGTGTGCGCCACGGTGAGGGACTGGAGGATCCGGCTGATCGACTGGCCGGGCTCGGGCTGCAAGAGGAGATGGAAATGGTTCCTCATCAGGCAGTAACCGAACATCTTGAAGGGATAGCGAGCCTGGGTGAGCCCCATCGCCTCGAGAAAGCCTTCGCGGTCGCGATTCGCGGTGAAGACATTGACCCCGTTGTTACCGCGATTCAACGCGTGATAGATTAGCCCATCATCGATAGCGCGCGGCAAGCGTCCCATGAATCGACTCTACTGCGAATCGTGAGCAAGGGTCAAGTAAATAGAACCGACACCAATTTCTGCTGGCATCATTTCTGGCGCTCGTCATGAGACTTGGGCACAACGCAGTCTCCGGTCACATGCAAGCATGGTAGCAACAAACCGTCCAGTCGGTCGTTCAAAGTTGGCAACAAACCGTCCAGTCGGTCGGCTCGCTGATCCGATCCCATATCGTACAAACCAATCATCCGGCAAAGTCGGCGCTCATTGCATTCAAGATGGTCTCCGACTTCGCCTCTCTGGAGGGCTGGATTGAACCCAATACCCTTGAATTCACCGTAAAGCAATGGGAAGCGATTGGTTATTTCGCCCTCTCCCCTTGCGGGAGAGGGTAGGGAGAGGGGTCGCCACAGTCCACTCGACCCTTCGGACAAGGCGATCGGTCGTGCCCAGCCCCCCTCACCCCAACCCTCTCCCGCGAGGGGAGAGGGAGCCGGAAGTTCCTTCGGCCAAGTGTGTTATGGCTAATTCAATGGTCGAGGCTGTTGCATGAGACGAACGGTCATCGTCGGATTGCTGGCCGCCATCGGCGCGGCGGCCGGCGCCTGGTGGTGGTTCACCCGAGCGGAGCGCGCCCCCAAGCCGCTGGCGCTGTACGGGAACGTTGACCTGCGGCAAGTCCAGCTCGCGTTCAACAACAGCGAGCGGATTTCCGCCGTGGCGGCCCAGGAAGGGGACCGCGTTCGGCGCGGCCAGGTGCTGGCTCGGTTGGACCAGAGTCGTCTGGAGCCGCAGGTTGAGCAGGCCGCAGCCCAGGCCGCAGCCCAGCGGCAGGTCGTGGAACGGCTGCACCACGGCAATCGACCCGAAGAGATCGCGCAGGCCCGGGCGCAAGTTGCGGCCCAAGAGTCGATTGTCGAGAAGCTCCGCAACGGCAGCCGTCCCGAAGAGATCGCGCAGGCCCGAGCCAATGTCATGGCGGCTCAGGCCGAAGCCGTCAACGCTCGTCGCCGGTACCAGCGCCTCAAGAGCCTCTCGGCGGTCCGCCTCCCCGACCAATCTCAAGTACAGGCCGTGAGCCAGGAGGAGCTCGACGACGCCAAGGCCGCCTTGGATGAGGCCGAGGCCAAGCTGACCGTCAACCAGAAGGCGCTGGAGCTGGCCCTCGCCGGTCCACGCCGGGAGGAAATCGCCGAGAGCGAGGCGCGGCTGGCACTCAACCGCAAGGCCCTGGAGCTGGCCCTCGCCGGCCCACGCACGGAAGACATCGCCCAGGCCGAGGCCCAATTGCGGGGCAACGAGGCGCAACTGGCGTTTCTGAGGCAGCAACTTGCCGACACTCAGCTCATGGCGCCGGCTGACGCCGTTGTCCGCACGCGGCTGCTCGAGCCGGGGGAGATGTCCTCCCCGCAACGGCCCGTCTTCTCGCTGGCGATCATCGACCCCAAGTGGATTCGCGCGTATGTGTCCGAGACGGACATTGGCAAGCTGCGTCCGGGGATGACGACGTCCGTGGCCGTCGACAGCTTCCCGAACCGGCACTTCGAGGGGTGGGTCGGCTTCATCTCGCCGGTCGCCGAATTCACCCCGAAGGCCGTGCAGATCGAGGAGCTGCGCACGAGCCTGGTCTACGAGGTCCGCGTGTTCGTGAAGGATCCGTCGGACGAGCTGCGACTGGGCATGCCGGCGACCGTCTCCTTTCCTCCCGACCGGCGCGGTCCTCGAGCTCTGGAGGGCCCGCGATGAGCGCCGATGGAGGAAGCCCGCCGGTCCTGCTGGGCCGCGACATCCGCAAGACATTCCGCCGCCACACCGGCGAAGCGGTCAAGGCGCTCGACGCCGTCTCTCTGGAGGTCGGTCCGGGGATGCTCACGGCCCTGGTTGGACCCGATGGTGCGGGCAAGACGACGCTCATTCGGTTGGCGGCGGGGTTGATGACGGCTGACACGGGTGAGCTGAAGGTCCTGAATATCGATGTGGCCGCCGACCCCCAGCAGGTCCAAGAACGCATCGGCTACATGCCCCAAAGGTTCGGGTTGTACGAGGACCTGAGCGTTCTTGAAAACCTGAACCTTTATGCCGACATGCACGGTGTCACCGCCGCGGAGCGGCGGGAACGCTACCCGCGGCTGATGGAGATGACGGCGCTGGGACGGTTCACCGACCGCCTGGCCGGGCGGTTGTCGGGTGGGATGAAGCAGAAGCTGGGGCTGGCTTGCACGCTCGTTCGGTTGCCGGAGCTGCTGCTGCTGGATGAACCGACGGTTGGCGTCGATCCGCTGTCGCGGCGGGACCTCTGGAAGATCATCCGGCAGTTGGTCCACGACCAGGGCTTGACGGTGCTGCTCAGCACGTCCTACCTGGACGAGGCCGAGCGGTGCGACCGTAGCGTCGTGCTGCGGGAGGGGAGGATCCTGGCGCAGGGCCCTCCGGCCGAAGTGAGCCGAAAGGCGGCCGGCCGGACGTTCCTTGCCGAGCCGCCCACGGGGCAGACGGCTCGCGGGTTCCAGGCCCGGTTGCTCGACGACCCGGGGATCGTCGATGCGGTCCCCGAAGGTGGGCAGGTCCGGTTCGTAAGGGCCGCCCCTGAGGCCGGCCCCGTGGCGAGCGTCGGCCCGCTTCAGGGCGCGGCGGTCGTTGCGGCGCAGCCACGGTTTGAAGACGGGTTCATGATCTTGCTTCGTGGGACAGCGGCCGCGGGGCGAGCCCTTGCGGGCTCCACGACCCTCGACCGGCCGCCGGAGCGATACGGCGACGTGGTCATCGAGGTCCGCGACCTGGTCCGGCGGTTCGGGACATTCACCGCAGTCGATCAAGTCAGCTTCGAGGTCCGACCGGGCGAGATCTTTGGCTTGCTCGGACCCAACGGCGCGGGCAAGACCACGACCTTTCGCATGCTCTGCGGGCTGCTCCCCGCAACCAGCGGCACGTTGCGCGTGGCGGGCGTCGACCTGCGCCAGGCGCGGGCCTCGGCTCGTCAGCGCATCGGCTACGTGGCTCAGAAGTTTTCGCTCTATGGACCGCTTTCCGTGACCGAGAACCTGGAGTTCTTTGCCAGTGCCTACGGCCTGCACGGCGGCCGCAGGCGCGACCGGATCGGCTGGGCCATGCGGCAGTTCGAGCTGGCGCGGTTTGCCCGGCTGCCCAGCGAACAGCTTCCTGGCGGCTACAAGCAACGGCTGGCGATGGCGGCCGCGCTCTTGCACCAGCCCGAGATCTTGTTCCTCGACGAGCCAACCTCAGGCGCCGATCCGCTGGCCCGCCGTGAGTTCTGGGGGCGGATCTCCGCGCTGGCCGAGCAAGGCGTGACGGCGATCATCACAACCCACTTCCTGGAGGAAGCCGAGTACTGCGACCGGGTTGCCATCATGGACGCCGGGCGAGTGCTGGCACAAGGCACGCCCGCCGAGGTTCGCCGCCGCGCCCGTCCCGAACCGGGCCGTTCGCCGACGATGGAGGAGGCGTTCATCGCCGTCGTGGAAGCAGCGCGCCACGGCGAGTCGCCTCACGCGGCCGGCGTGGGAGGAGCCGCATGAACGCCGCGGAGCGATCCCGTCCGCGCCCGCTTTCCGCCAAAGTCCGGCGGGTCTGGTCCTTGGTGCGCAAGGAGACCCGTCAGATCGTTCGCGACCCCAGTAGCATCGCGGTCGGTGTGGTTCTGCCGGTGGTCCTCATCCTCGTGTTCGGATACGGACTATCGCTGGAGGTGATGAATGTGCCGGTGGCCGTCGTCCTGGAAGACCCCTCGCCCGACGCCGTGGAATTGGCCGCCGGCTTCCAGCTCTCGCCGTACTTCGAGGCGCGGCTCCTCACCTCGATGTCGCGGGCGCGGGAGCTGATGCTCGCCCGGCAGGTGGACGGGATCGTCCGTATCCGCCCCGACTTCGCGAGGCGCTTGAGCCTCGGCGACGCCGAGGTCCAGGTCCTCGTCCACGGGACCGACGCCAACAAGGCCCGGATCATCCAGATCTACGCGCAGGGGGCGGTCGGGCAGTGGGCGGCGCGGCGGGCAGCCGAAGGCAAGGATGCGGCCGGCGGGCCGGTCGTCGTACGCGACCGGCTCTGGTTCAACGAGGCCAATGACAGCCACTATTTCCTCGTCCCCGGCCTGGTTGTTCTGGTGATGACACTCATCGGGGCCTTGCTCACCGCGATGGTGATGGCGCGCGAGTGGGAACGCGGCACCCTGGAAAGCCTGTTCGTCACGCCGGTCCAGATCGACGAGGTCCTGCTGGGCAAGACAATACCCTACTTCGCGCTGGGGATGGCCGGGCTGTCGTTCTGCCTTCTGGCGGCCAGGTTTCTGTTCCAGATTCCGGTCCGAGGGTCGGTCTGGGTGCTGGCCGGGGGGTCGATGCTCTACTTGCTGGTGGCGCTGGGAATCGGCTTGCTGATCTCGACAGCCACCAAGAGTCAGTTCGTGGCCAGCCAGGTGACGGTGCTGGTCAGCTTCCTGCCGGCGTTCATGCTCTCCGGGTTCCTGTTCGACTTGCGCAGCATGCCGGCCGTGGTCCGCGCGATCACCACAATCCTGCCGGCCCGGTATTACGTAGCCATCCTGCAAACGGTTTTTCTGGCCGGCGACGTTTGGGGTGTCATTGTGCCCAATGCGGCCGTGCTGGCCGTCATGGCGGCCGTGGTGCTGCTCCTGTCCAGAGCCATAACCCGCAAGAAGCTGGACTGAACCGAGGTGCGCTATGTTGGAGGCGATCCGTCGCATCCTCGGCCTGACCTGGAAAGAGTTGCTGGCCGTTCTCAAGGACCCGCGCGGACGGTTAACTCTCTTGGTGCCGCCGGTGTTCCAGTGTCTGATCTACGGGTACGTGGCGACGTATGACCTGAACGACGTGCCCTATGCTGTGCTGGACCGCGATCGCAGCGCCGCGTCTCGAGACCTGGTGGCGCGTCTGGACGGCTCGAGGGCGTTTCACCGCCTGGCCGACCTCTACAGGACGGAGGACCTCAAAACCGCGATCGATGAGCGACGCGTCTTGCTCGTGATTGGGATTGATTATGATTTTGAGCGCAGGCTGCTCTTGGGCCGGCCGGCCGATGTGCAGGTGATCGCGGACGGCCGCAATTCGAACACCGCCGGCACGGCGCTCGGGTACGTCGGCGCCGTCGTAACTGCGTTCAACGCCGACTGGCGCGCGGCCCACGGCCAGGGCGGCTCGCAGGTCCGGGTCGCATTGCGCGCGTGGTATAACCCGAACCTGGAGACGCGCTGGCACATGATCCCGAGCATGATCGGCACCCTGACGCTGCTCCAGACCCTGCTCTTGACGGCCATGTCCGTCGCCCGCGAGCGCGAAGAAGGAACGTTCGACCAATTGCTGGTGACTCCCTTTCGCCCGGTCGAGATCATGGCCGGCAAGGCGCTACCATCGCTGCTCATCGGATTCGTGCAGGCGACGAATATCCTGCTGGTGGCTCAGCTCTGGTTCCAGATCCCGTTCGCCGGGTCATTCCTGACGCTCTACACGGGCCTCGGTCTCTTCCTGCTCGCAGCGGTGGGGATCGGGCTCCTGGTGTCGTCGATCGCGGCGACCATGCAGCAGGCGATGCTCTACTCGTTTCTGGTGATGATGCCGTTTGCCCTCTTGTCAGGGCTGGCCACACCGGTCAGCACCATGCCCGAGGTCCTGGAGCACTTCACGCGGGTCAACCCGTTGCGGTACGCGATTGACATTGCCGAGCGCGTGTACCTGGAGGGAGCGGGGCTGGATCTGCTGCTGCCCGATCTTTGGCCGCTGGCCCTGATCGCGATCGTGACGCTTTCGACGGCCTCCTGGCTGTTCCGCCACCGGGTCACCTGAGTGCACCCGGTTGGCAGGTCGGCCGAGCCAGAGGCCATCGTTTCCGCGGCCACATCATCTCACGGAGGAGGAGGTCTGGATGAGCCATCCCGTCGCAGCCCGATCGGTGCGGGCGGTGATCCGCGGCGGACCGGCCTTGCTCGCCGTTCTGGCCATGATGGCCACCGGCTGTACCCCGCTCAAGGAGTGGGTGCATAACGGCTTCAAGGTCGGACCGAACTTCGAGGAGCCGCTGGCGGCGGTCGCGACCGACTGGATCGACGCCACCGACCCCCGCCTGATCCACAGCTCCGCGGCGGACAGCGCCTGGTGGAACGTCTTTCAGGATCTGGAGCTCAATTCCCTGATCGAAACCGCCTACCGGCAAAACCTCGACCTCAGGACCGTGGGGACCCGCGTCCTCCAGGCCCAGGCCCAACGGAACATCGAAGTCGGCAACCTCTTCCCGCAGACCCAAAACGCCAACGCCGACTATGCGCATGCGCAAATCGGCAGGAACCTCAATCTGTTCAACAATCCCCGGGCGCAGCTCCCGACCAATCTCAACATCTGGGCCGCCGGTTTCAACGCCTCCTGGGAGCTGGATCTCTGGGGCCGGATCCGGCGGACGATCGAGTCGGCCAATGCCGATCGGGACTCCGCGGTCGAGGCCTACCATGATACCCTGGTCATTTTGACGGCCGACGTGGCCGCCAATTACGTCCAGATCCGCACGGCCCAGCAGCGTATTGCCTACGCCAGCCGCAACGTCGAGATCCAGCGCGGATCGCTGCGGCTGGCCGAGGCGAGGTTGAGGGACGGCAAAGCGACGGCCCTCGATGTGAAGCAGGCCCGATCCAGCCTGGCCCAGACCGAGTCGTCGATTCCACCACTGGCGATCAGTTTGCGGCAGGCGAACAATCGGCTCTGCGTCCTGCTCGGTTTGGCGCCCGAGGACCTGACCGCGATGCTTGGCGAGACACCCATCCCGGCGACGCCGCCGGAAGCGGCAGTGGGCATTCCCGCCCAACTGCTCCAGCGCCGGCCCGACGTGCGCCGGGCATTGCGCGAGGCGGCGGCCCAGAGTGCCCGGATCGGCGTGGCTGAAGCCGACTTCTACCCTCAAATCGGGGTGACGGGTTTCCTCGGCTACGCCGCCAGCGATATCCGCCGCCTGTTTGCCGAGAAGAGTCTTACCGGCTTGATTCTGCCGACGTTCTCCTGGAGGATCTTGAACTATGGCCGCGTCCTCAACAATGTCCGGAACCAGGATGCCCGCCTCCAGGAGAAGGTTTTTCAGTATCAACAGACTGTGTTGAAGGCTGGCCAGGAGGTCGAAGACGCCTTGGTGGCGTTCCTCCAATACCAGCACCAGGCGCAGAGCCTGGAGGTCGCCGTGAAGGAGGCCCAGGATTCCGTGGTGCTGGTGCAAGCCCAATATCAGGGGGGAGTTGTCGATTTCAACCGGGTTTTCACCGCGCAATCGCAGCTTGTGACCCAGCAGGACCAGTTGGCGATTGCCCGCGGCAACATCGCGTCGAGCCTCATCGCCGTTTATCGGGCCCTGGGCGGAGGCTGGCAAGCCGTCGAGAACGGTCGGCCGCCGGCACCATGTCGCACCTGAAGCCTCCTGGCGGAGGATCTTGACCCTGAAGCAGCAATTCCCGGCCTGGGGTTTTTCCTTGGAAAAGTCGCCGGTTTTCGTCTTCCACGTCGTAATTCCCTTTGACACAATGCTTCCCTGAACTCCCTATCTTACCGCCTGAGTTGATGGAGCGGCTC
>JBAUOX010000515.1:0-2168 GCA_049579985.1 Isosphaeraceae bacterium
CTCGGCATGCCGGGAATCGCGCTCTCGCTCTGGGCCCAGTGGCGAATCGTTTCGGCTTGCTCGGCCGCCAGTCGGCTACCGGCATCGTCGGGCCTCACGGGTTCTGAAGCCGCCCGGCGCCTGATGCAGGCCAGCGGGGTGGGTCCGGTGGAGATCACGCCGGCGTCTGGCCAACTCTCCAACCATTACGATCCCAGCCGCAAGGTGCTGCGGCTCTCGCAGAGCGTTTGCGCGGGACGGTCGCTCGCCGCGCTGGGGGTCGCGGCCCACGAGGCCGGGCACGCGATCCAGCAGGCGTCAAGGTATCCAGGGCTGATCGTTCGCGACGCGATCGTTCCCATCGCGAACCTCGGGTCGATCGCCTTCTGGCTCTTGATTCTCGCCGGGCTCTTCCTCGGCATGTTCCGGCTGATCCTCTGGGGCCTTGCTTTGTTCTCGCTGATTGTGGTTCTCCAGCTCATCAACGTGCCGGTCGAATTCGACGCCAGCCGCCGGGCGCGGCAGACATTGCTCGCCACCGGATTGGTGACTCAGGAGGAAGGCGCCGTCGTCGGCCGAGTCATGAACGCCGCGGCGTGGACCTACGTCGCGGCGATTCTTACGAGCGTGATGAGCCCGTTGTGCGGCCTCTTCCCGTTTCGCCTGCTCTTCGAGTTCGCCGAGGGTCTCCCGAACCCGCCCAACAGAGAGGAAGGAATTCAGTGACCAGGCGTCTAATTTCAACGACACGACACAGGGCTAAAAGAACCGCTCGTCCTGGTGGGATCGGCCATGGTAGCGCAACCGACCAGATGGTAAACCTTTGCGGTGAGCTGGTCGGCGCTAACCTTCCCCGACCGAAGCACGGGGTCGTGGCACCAAACCTCGGAGATGATTCAGGAAGACAGGAAGATCATGGAACCACAGAGAACACAGAGATCACTGAGAGAAAAACACGGAGAAACCGGTTGGTCTCCTGATCAATTTCAACGTCCGGCAGGTGACGGAGGGGATCAAACGATTCCGGATCGGAATGGACGTCTGACACGGACCTGCGTGGAATTCTCTCCGTGATCTCTGTGTTCTCTGTGGTTAGAGGCGTCTGTATTTCGGATGCGCTTCGATGCCCCAGACTACGCCTTCCGGCGGTTTCTTAGCCCTTTGTCGTCTCATTGTTTAATCTGTAACCTGCGGTTGCTATGCTTTCCACCGCAACCTCGTCACGCCGGGTATCTGGGCAATCTGGTTGATGATCGGCGGAGTCAGGATGTTGTCTCGGCGTCCACGCCACGAGACCTCGCAACGGACCTTCCTCAGGGGAGCGGCATCGCCTCTGCTCGCTATCACGTCCCACGATCTGATCTCGAATCCGGCTCGCAACAGCATGGCCGGTATGTCGTTATCGGTCGGCCCCTCGGCATTGACGCTCACGCTGAGCGTCGCATAGCGTTCCTGACGGATGCGGGCTTCCAGCCGTTTCAGTGCCCAGAGGACGAGAAGGGCTATTGCCAGCGTCGTCATGCCGAGGGCAAGCTGTCCGCCCCCCAAGCAGAGTCCGATCACGGTGACGAGCCAAAGCGTCGCAGCGGTGGTGACGCCCTGGACCATGTTGCCTCGACGCAGGATCGCTCCGCCGCCGATGAACCCCATGCCCGTGAGGATGCCGAGCGGCAGTCGCATGAGGTCGAGGGTGACGAACGACTCGGGGGTTCTTCCCGCCATGGGCATGAGTAGGTTCATCTGGATCATGGCGACGGATGCGGCCAGGCAGACGAGTATTGTGGTTCGGAGTCCGGCGGCCTGGCCGCGCTCACTGCGGTCGATGCCGACCAGCGTACCCGCGATGACTGTCAGGACGAGCCGAAGGGCGATGTCGTCCCATTGCAAGGTGAGAGCCATGAGTCCCTCGTCGTCGGTCGAGTTTCCTCTGATCGGTTTCTCAGATCATAACACCTCATGGAGTAACGTCTCAGGGGGCAGATGACGTCCCCGTGGAAGTCGCTCCGCCTTTGCGGCCGGACCCCGTCGTCGTCTGCTGACCAGCATCGAGCACGATCGCGGTGAATCGTCGGGGTCCGCCGCCCTTGCCGCGCGCCGAGCTGGGTATCCATGGCCTGAAAATCGGGGCCGCAACTGGTCTAGAAAAGTCCGAGAAACGCGGAGTTCAAGCAGCCAGAAACGGTCCGAGC
>JBAUOX010000516.1:0-4048 GCA_049579985.1 Isosphaeraceae bacterium
CAGCATCCCGTCAAGATCACGCGGCCATTTTTCCTGGGAACCCACCCGGTCACGCAAGGCCAGTACGAGGCGATCATGGGCCGTAACCCGAGCCATTTCAAGGGATCGGACGACCTACCGGTGGAAACCGTTTCCTGGCTGGATGCGCTCAATTTCTGCAACAAGATGAGCGAGAAAGACAAGCGGACGCCGTTCTACTGCATCAGCGGCACTGACGTCGCCGCCGTGGGCGGTAACGGCTACCGCCTGCCCACGGAGGCGGAATGGGAATATGCATGCCGTGCGGGGAGCGCGACCCTGTTTCCCTTTGGTGATGACGCGGGGAAGCTGGGCGAGCATGCCTGGTACTCCAGCAACTCACAGTCAAAGACCCATCAGGTCGGCCAGAAGTCACCCAATGCCTGGGGACTGTATGATATGCTGGGCAATGTTTGGGAATGGTGCGCCGATTGGTATGATGAGAATTACTACGCCCCGTCGCCAGCCGCCGATCCACCGGGCGCGTCCGGGGCCTCGGCCCGGGTTATCCGGGGCGGTAGCTGGTACGACATCGCCGGGTACTGCCGCCCGGCGCACCGCGGCAGAAGCGCGCCGGGGATCCGGGGCAGCGCCCTGGGCTTCCGCGTGGCCGCAGTCCAGGGATGAGCAGGGAACGGAGCCATCGAGCGCAGGCTGGTCCGGCGTCGAAGCGGAGCCGACGCCGGACCGGGCCGACGCTGCTGACTTCAGCTTGTGTTGACCGCGAACCCTGCGGCCGGGAGAATCGAGGAAGCTCTGGCGAGAGTCGAGGAGGATCGCGATGCCTTCGCCCTTTCCCGGCATGGACCCGTATCTGGAAAACCCGGAGATCTTTCCGGACATCCACGATAGCTTGATCACATACATTCGGGCAAACCTCCAGGCGAATCTGCCGCCTCCTTACTACGCCGCGATCGGACGTCGCGTCTGGATCGAGGCCTCCAGGCGATCGATCGAGCCCGACGTGCACGTGCTTCGCGCCGGAGCTGCAAGACAGGTTCCATCACCCACCTCGGGAACCACGGCGGTAGCTACTCGCAATGCGGCGAGACCTGTCATCGTCAAAGTCTTGCACGATGAATTCCGCGAGCCGTTTCTGGAAATCTATGCGGGCTCGGGGGATAACAAGCGGCTTGTGACCTCGATCGAAGTCCTCAGCCTCTTGAACAAGACACCCGGCGAACAGGGGCGCGAACTGTACCTACGAAAGCAGAGGGAACTGCTGGCGAGCACGGTCAACCTCGTCGAGATCGACCTGCTTCGGAAGGGCCACCATTCGACGGCGGTTCCACTCGAGCCGGCTCTGGCCGCTTGTGGACCGTTCGACTATCACGTCTCGGTCCATCCCTTCGACGACATCGAAACGTATTACGTCTACCCAATGAACCTCAAGGAACCACTGGCGACGATTGAGGTCCCCCTTTTGCCCGGTGATGCGGCGATCTCGCTCGATCTTCAGGTTGTGTTCGACCGCTGCTATGACGCAGGACCGTACGCTCGTGAGGTCGATTACAGCGAATCCCAGATCATCCCCCCTCTGGACGCCAATCAAGCGGCCTGGGCTACGGCGATGCTCCAGAACAGACGAGATTGAATCGACGTGGATTTTCGTGATCCCGGGAGGGCAAGGCCATTGAGCGCGGTCACGACACCTCTTCCTTCACACGCTTGCGCGAGGAAGACTTGGCGGGTGCTGGGCTTGCAGGCTGCGGGCGGGCCTTGGCCGTTTTGGGCTTGCTTTGTTTCGCCTTCGCCGCCGGTGCTGCCGAGGCTTTCTTCGCCTTGGTGACGGTGCGCTTCGGCGCTTTCTTCGCGACCTTCTTGGTAGCGGGAACGCGAGGCTTCACCGGGTCCTTGGCGCTTGCCGGCAAGGCGTCGCTGGAAGTCTCCTCCCCGGTCATCTCGATCCCGAAGACGTCCGCGAGGTCGCTGGTTGCAATGGTCTTCTTGCCTCGAGACTTGCCCTTGGCGATCGGAGCGCTGTCAACGGCTCCCGCGATCAGCTCCAGGTGGTCAACCTTGCGGAGCACGAAGAGCAGCTCCGGCTTCTCGTCGAGGCGCGCGCCGATACCGTACATGACAGCGGCAATATGCTTGCATACGCCGGCCCAGTCGGGGCATGAGCACTTCATCTTGATTTCGGCCGGCTTCGGGAAGAGACCCTTGTCGCGCTGGGTGACCAGATCCATGACGCTCTTTGAGAGCCGTCCTTGCAGCAGCTCGACCAGTGAGCCGATTTGGCCGGAGCACTCAGCTTTGAGGCAATTCCAGTGTGAATCGGACAGGGCTGTGATTGTGATCTCAACCGTGTAGAGCTCGGATCCGCTGACCAGGGCACTGATCTTGCCCGGCTGAATCTCCAGGTGCACGACCGAGCCGTTGCGCACGTAGGTGCGACCGCGCGGCAGGCGATTGGCGTAGTCGCTGTACGATTCGAGGTTCTCACACCATGCTTTGCCCCAGAAGGTTCGGGCGATGGTGCGACCGGCGATGGCGACCGGCGAGACGGGGAGGCCTCGCTTGCGCCGCTTCTCCATCTCGCGTTGGGCCTGTTGACGTCGCTCGGCGACGGAGACGTAGGGCCTGTAATTGTAGTACCAACCCATGGGATTCCTTCCTCGTGATGTGTGTCAGTTGTCGAGGGCCTTGTGGACGTCGAGTCGAACGAAATCGAGGAGTTGCGTGTCGCTCATCTCGGTGAGCAGCGTCTCGGCGCCATCGATGACGTCGCCTGAGAGACTCTTTTTTTCGGCGATCATCTCGTCGATTCTCTCCTCGACTGTACCACGACAGACGAACTTATGTACCAGGACATTCCGCGTTTGTCCAATTCTGAATGTTCGATCAGTAGCCTGGTTCTCAACCGCGGGATTCCACCAGCGGTCGAAGTGGATGACGTGACAGGCGGCGGTCAGGTTCAGTCCGGTACCGCCGGCCTTGAGAGAGAGGACGAAGAACGGCGGCCCGTCCTCGCTCTGGAAGCTCTCGACGAGTCGTCGCCGCTGGGCGACCGGGGTCCCGCCGTGAAGCACAAGGCCGGGCCGCCCGAACACGCCCTCGAGCAACTGTGCCAGCGGGCCGGTGATCTCGCGGAACTGCGTGAAAATGAGTGCCTTCTCCTGGCGCTCGCCAAGCTCCTCACAGATCTCGGCCAGGCGCTGAAACTTGCCGCTATGCTCAGGGGCGTAATCGCCGGTGCCGAGGAGCTGGGCTGGATGGTTGCAGATTTGCTTGAGCTTCATGAGCTGGGCGAGTACGAGCCCGCGCCGCTGGATGCCGTCAGCCTCTTCCAGCTTCTGGGCCAGGTCGCGCACAGCCTGCTCATAAAGGGCGGCCTGTTCCCGGCTCAGCGTACAGAAGGCCGACATCTCGACCTTTTCGGGCAGGTCGGCGATCACTCGCTTGTCGGTCTTGAGCCGGCGCAAGATGTAAGGCCCGACGAGAGTTCGTAGTGGTTGGTAGGACGCCCTGGCCTCCATTTGCTTGACCAGGCCGGCGAAAGCTTTGGCGCCGCCGAGCAGACCCGGGTTCAGGAAATCGAACAACGACCAGAGATCGGACAGACGATTCTCGACGGGCGTGCCCGTCATGACGACGCGGGCCGCCGACTTCAGCTCCTTGACGGTCCGTGATTGCCGCGTGCCCGAATTCTTGATTGCCTGCGCTTCATCAAGGATGACGAGGTCCCAGTCATGTTCCCGTAGCCACTCGGTGCGCGACAACATGCCGTAGGTGGTGATCAGTAGATCGACTCCTTGGGCGTCTTGTTTCTCAACCTGGCGATTGCCGGTCGTGGTCCCCGAAGGGTGCGCGATCAGGAACGAGATCGTGGGTGCGAACCGCTCGAGTTCCGCCTTCCAGTTCGCCAGCAGCGAGGCTGGCACGACGAGTAGACTGGGCTTCGCCCGAGTCGGTTCGTCGTCCGTGCGGCTGGACTTGCGATGCAGCAGCAGCCCGATCACTTGCACCGTCTTTCCCAGGCCCATGTCGTCGGCCAGGCAAGCGCCCAGCCCCAGCCCGGTCACGAACC
>JBAUOX010000517.1:0-8938 GCA_049579985.1 Isosphaeraceae bacterium
ATATTATGTTAAACAACGCGCAAATCCCGTGCCGAACACTATTGCCCCCTTCGCAAGGGGGGGAAAGTCGGCGGCGTCTGGTCTTTTTTCCCCCCTTGCGAAGGGGGGACACAGGGGGATTCTTCGAGTGCCTCCGCGTTGCGCCAGGTTCGGCATCCAGGCGATTGAAAACCGCGCTGCGCCTTACCGTCCGAAACCGCCCCCCGCACCGAAGACCGAGGTGACCGTACCTCCCGAAAGCCCTCCGGCGTCCAGTCCCGGCGTCCCCGCGTAGCCGCCAACGCCGCCCGCTCCTCCGCCCGACCGAAGCGCGCCGAGCTGGTTGCCGTAGACGAAGATTGCCTCGTATCCCGTCATTCCCGCGGCGATGGGCGGGCCGATCACGACTCGCTCAGGCGGGATGGGAAATCGCGACCCCGTGAGCTCGGCCAGCAACCAGGCGCGGCGCTGCTCGTCAAGACCTGGTGTCGAGGGGGTTCGTTCAATCACGACCGGGCAGAACGTTGCGGGGAGCAAGTGAGCGACCTTGACGAGCTTATCGCGGCCGCGAACGTTGAGCTGGGCAGTGCCTTCGACGAAGTCATAGTGATAGAAGACCATCCGGGCCGCGTTGCCGTTGGCCACCTGTGTCCTTCCATGGGCATAGAGGGACGAACCGAGGGGCCACTCATTGAATTCCTCGGGGTAGCCGAGGGCGCATTCCTGGAGATGACGCTTGCATTGGGTCTTGTGCCACCACCATCGGCTCATGCCGCGCCGCTCTCCGCAAGAGCAGCCTTCTGGAGCCGACGCCGCGGGAGCGGTGACCGGTGCCGGCGGCCCCACCGCGCTCACTGGCCCCGGGATCGGATGGCCGGCATTCTCCAGGCCAATCGGCTGCCCAAGAAACGACGGGCTCCTCGGATCCGCGGGAACCGGCGCGGAGATCGGTCCGGCCGGCATTACCGGGGCCGAGTTTTCCGGCATCGTCTGGGCCTGGACCGATCCCATTGCTCCAAGGGCGAGGGAACCCAGTCCCGTGGAGAGCAAATGCCGGAGTCGTGCACCAGTCATCTCTTTAACTCCCTCTCGTCCCATGGAAGCCTTGACCTTCAACGCCGGCTACCCATCCACCAAGTTATGCCTTGGTACTTCACGAGCCCATCTCGGGGCACGACACCGTGCCCAAAGATCGACCTCAACCGGCCGCCTTACTCGGAGAAACCGACTGGTCCCTGAACGTACTTCCGTTCCAGATGCAGCAGGTCACGCAGGTGGTAGACGTCGTCCCACTTGGTCGTCGCGCGAAAATCCTTGCCCGTGCGACTTTCGATCCGGTTCAGGAAGAAGAGTTCCAGGTCGTTCGGCTCCTTCACCTCGTCGCCGGGAGTCGGCGGGACCTGATCGTGATTCATGGGCTCGATCAGATAGGGAGTCACCAGAACGACGAGTTCAGTCTCGGTCCGCGAGCTCGTCGTGTTGCTGAAGAACGGTCCGATGATCGGTAAATCCCCGAGGCCGGGGATGCGGTCTGTCGTGCCGTTCAACTGCAACGTGAGGAGACCGGCGATCGCCAGGGTCTGACCCTGTTCGAGCTCAACCGTCGTGAGTGCTTTTCGGGTGTCCAGCCCGTAGACCGGCGAACCACCGGCGACCAACGTCACATTGAGCGACATATCGATGTTGCTGACTTCGGGGGCAACGGTGAGCCGGATCCGATCGCCGTCCAGGATGTAGGGCACGAACCCGAGCCGCACGCCGAACTCCTTGAACTGGACTGTGACCGTCGGCGCAACGCCGCTTGCGCTGACTTGAGGGACGGGAACCGGGTACTCGCCGCCGGCCAGGAAACTGGCCTTCTGGCCGTTGAATGCAACGAGATTGGGCTCGGCGAGGATCTTGAGCAGGCCGTTCGTCCGCAGGGCGTTGAGCGTGAACATGAAATTGCCGTCCCGGAAGATCCCGAAGACCGTCGTGCCGCCCGTGCTGGTCAGTCCCGCGATCGGCGCGGTCGCCGAACCATAGAGATGGGACCCAAGCGGAGGGTTCACCCCCACTTGCCCTGCCCCCGACACAGGACTGGCTATCTGGGACCCCACGATCGCGCCGGTCTTGGGGTCGACGCCCAGGAAATTGGACCCGATCGTCCGCAAGGCGGAGCGGTTCAATTCGGCGATGCGGACCTTGAGCATCACCTGCTGCGAACCGGGAACACGGAGAAGGTTGATGATCCTCGTCGGCGTGATCGCCCCGGTGACCTGGATCGGCCCCCCCATGTCGGGCGTGGCGATCCCCGCAGGAAGCAATCCTCCTCCGGGAACCGCGCCGGGCTCGACCGGAGTGGGCTCACCTGGAGGGTTGGCCTGACCAGGCACCGCGCCGCCTCCCAGCGCGGTCGGCAGACCGAAGCCTCGACCTTGCTGACCCATGATTTGTCGCTGCTGTCCGACCTGTACCGATTGCAGGTAGGAAGCCACTGTTTCGATGATCCGAGCCACCTGGGCGTTGTCGCGAGCCTCACCCTCCACCACGATGTGGTCGCGGAGTTGACCCAGCTTGATGCTGGCATCGGGGAAGAACGCACGAAGGCGGCCCTGAAGGAGGCTGAGGTCAGCCAGTACTCGGACTTCGAAGGAATAGACTTGATTCTTTCCCGTGGAGATGGACAGGTCCGTGACGCCGACCCTCAGGCCCGTGACTCGAATCTGTCGCGAGTTGATGACCGAGAACTCGATGACGGAGGGGTCGCCCGCGGCGATCAGAGGCTGGTTGGGCCCGGCCGCGAGATCTTCCTTGACTGTCAAGATCCGGCCTTGGCCCACGGGGACCTCGAAGGTGGCATCATTTCCTTTGAGGCTATCAACAAACGAGGGAACGGATCTCGACCCGGAAGCCGGTCGCGGCTCCGACAGTTTCAGTCGGGGAAGCTCGGTGGAGACGCTCTCCTGCAACCCGTCTCCGAGCGAGAGAAGCTGGGGGTCGCTCTCCTCGCCCGGACCAGGCGGCAGCGGCCTGGGCAGCGCTTGGCCGCGCTCCACCGTCTGAGCCAGGAGCTCCGGAGCCATGAAAGCTCCGAGGCTCGCCAGGATCGTCGTTGCGAGCGACCCGAGAAGGGACTTCCAACAAGTCCGGGCCAGGCCCGTTCGATTCGACTGTCTCGTCCCCATGGCATTCAATCCTACCTGGCTAGTGCATACGATCGATGGTTCCGTCGCCTCCTTCATCGGCTTGTCCCCCTGCCGGCCTTGACAGAAGTAGCAATCGTAGCGATCGCATCGCCTGACCTGACCTCTCGTTGCAGTCGACATCGGCAGCTCGAGTACTGGGATCTCAAAACCCAACATGCTGCCCCATAGGACATTAGGGCGTAGCGATGGGCGATTCGAAGGCTCCGTTGGGAAAACAACCCGGCGCGGTGGATTTGTCCTGAAACAAAGTCCGATAAAAGAGGTTGATGACATCCTGAGGGATCGAGGACCGGCGAAGAGAGACATGGAGGTCGAGGATGGCAGGTCGGAAACGAGAGCGGGCAGGCAAGCCCGACCGGCGCGTCTGCTTGCAGTTCGATCGCCTGGAGCATCTCCGGTTGCTCTCGGTCGGATCGGGAGTGCACCACTCGCTTGGGGCGTTCATCGCGCCCAGCGTGACCCTGCCGCGGATATCGCAGCCGGTGCAAATTGTCGATCCGCACGTCGCGATCAATAACTACGAGGCGGGGATCCTTGGGGCCGAGATTCAGCCCATTCAACTCTCCGCTCGCACTCACGGGTCAGGCGCGCTTTGGATCGACCTTTCGCTTCGTCCCCCGGCGGATGAATAAGACCGGATTCCCCCGGGGAATAATTCCCCGGCTGGTGCGAATCATGAAACGAGAGGGACAGGGGCCGGGGCATGCAGAGGAATCCAGAGCGGTAAAAAAACTCAAAACATGGCCTGACCCGATCACGCCATGGGGCCCCCACCGGGGAGGCAGCCTGGATTCAGCCTGTCGGCCAGCGCCATGACTGCGTCCTCGACAACGGCACGATCAATGTCGGCGTGACCGGCGGCATGGCCTGACCCGATCACCCCAGGGCCGTCGCTCGATCATGATGACGTCGGGAGTACCCCCACGAAGACGCCCCTGGTGTCGTCGGCGAAGAAGCCGGCGAAGTCGTTGGGCTCGGGGCCCGTGTGTGGGTTCGAGATCACCCCGCCGAGGACTGTCGACTTGCTCGGCAGCGACAGCGTGATGGCGGTGCTCGTCATGCCGGTCCCCCCGGGATTCGCATTGGTCGCGTTGAGATCCGCGGGGGCGGTCGCGAAGCTCGGGTTAATCGCGCCGGGCAGGATGGTATTGTCGGGTGATGCAGTGTTCCAGAAGGCGACCCGGGGGGGGGGAAGTATGGGTTGGGGAGGGTGGGTTAGGATGGTGATGTTGTTGATCTCGGTCTCGTTGTAGTATGAGACCTCGGAGAAGTTCGGGAAGCTGAGCGGCACGCTCGGGGTCATGCTCGCGCTGATGCCCACAGTCCCGCCGACGATGATTCCGGCCGGAGCATCGTAGGTGCCTTGCTCGCCCGGAGTGGGCACGGCGGACGGGGGCGGGGCGCTGTAGTTAAATCCGTTGGCATATGGGAGCGTGCCGTTGCCGCCGTATGGTGCGACACTCGCGGCGACGACCGAGTCGATCAGGGCGCCGAGGATCTGGAAGTTGTCGATGTTCCCGCCCGAGGTGAAGGTCCCCTGCGGGAAGCCCCCCTGCGGGTCCCTGCCCGGGGCGCGGTCCTCGAGGACCTCGCCCGCGACGATCCGGGTGGGGTAGCCGGTCGGGTTGGGTTTGGGGTTGGTCACGTAATCGGACGTGACGTCGCCGTTGATCAACAGGTTTTTGATCTGGACCCCGGCGAGGAGCTGCGAGTCGAAGATCGCGTCGGAGCCGTCGGGCCCGATGTTGCCGCCGGACGAGCTGTTCTGCGGGGAACCGTCGATCAGCACCCCGGCGGTGATGAGGCTGTTGAAGATGCCGTGCTGGATGTCGAGGCCGACGATGTCCTTGCCCACGGAGATGTTGGCGCTGCGGACGCTGCCGAGGTTGCTGCTGCCGCTCAGGACGGTGAAGTTGGTCAGGTCGAGGCCGACGGACAGGTCGATCGCGCTGGTCCCCTGGCCCTGGAAGATGCCGTTGACCGTCAGACCGTTGAGATTGCCACCAACCACAATTCCTGTCGAGCCCGGATTGACCAGCAGGTTGCCCGTGACCGTCAAGCTATTGAGGTCGTCCGCGATCACGACATGGCCGCTAGGTCCGAGGTTGACATTCTGAACACTCATCGAACCAACGCTGCCATTGACGTCGATCTGAGCGTTCGGACCCAGGGCGCCGAACTGGAGCGTGTTGATCGACGTTGTCAAAGGTGTCATCGGGAGTGTCATCGGGCCGTTGAGCTCAGCCGCGCTGGCCTGAATGTTCCCAATCTGCCCCGACTTGATGGTGAGGTTCTGGATCACTAAGAGGGTGTTGACAACGTGGAAGCGGGGCTGGACCTGCGTGATCGAGAGCGACGAGTTGGTGGTGGTTCCAAGCACGTTCAGGTTGATTGCCCCGTGACCGGCTGGTCTCGCCTTGAGCACGCCCGGGCCAGTGACCTGAAGAGAAAAGATGCCGGTGGGTGTCTGGATATTGTGAATGATGCCGGTGGGTGTCTGGATATTATGGACATAGGAGAAACCCGTGAAAGTCGAGAGGAGCTGCCGGCCTTCCAGCGATTCCACGGCGGGCGCCGTGCTGGTTCGCCGGACCCGGGCCGACCTCGACGCCGCCGGGATCGAACGCCATGAAAGCCGTCGATCGTCCCCAATCATGGGCAGGACTCCATTCCCTATTCCAGCACCGGAGCATTCTCCGGAGCCTGGTTCTCAAACACTCCAGGGCTCGATGTGAAGGTCAACCCCGTTGCATGAGCAGCCCCGCGGCCCCGGTCGCCTCCTTACCGTTCCCAAAATCTCGAGTCTTGGTTTACTATCGGATCGCAGGCTTCCCAGAATAAGAAAATGCCGAAGATAGCCAGCTCGTGGGAGATCCTTCTCAACGACCGCGAGCCGCTCTCCCTCGATGCCAGCCGCGCTGATCCTCGACGGGTGGCCGGGGCAAAGTCTTCGTGCCCTTTTTCCCTCTCGCTTTTTCCCTCTCGCACAAGTCTACACCACGCTTGCCCCCGATCGTCGGGCTCTCGTCGCTCAGCGAGGAATATGCGACGGTCCGGCATACTGATCATAAGCTGAGTTCCAGACGCCGCCGAAGGGAATTTCCGGGCCCGGCTGGAAGACGAACGCCGCCGGGAACTGATACACATGCTGGATCGGCACGGCGTAGCCCCATCGGGGGCCCGGCTGAAAGACAAACGCCGCGGGGAACTGATAAACTCGCTGGATCGAAACCGCGTAGCCGATCGAGGGATCTTGGCTGACCCGGTAATGGTCAGCATGATCCCCGGCGCAGGCCTTGCTCATCAACGGCACCCATAAGTGCGGCAGAAACAATAGACCCGCCAGGGTCGCCGGTCGCACAGATCGCATCGATGAGCTCCCCTCGAGGTCAGGACAGCGGCGTCAACTCCGCACGATCGATCGCCCCGTTTTCATGAAACGGCCTGGCGCTCCTCGCCTTGCGATTCGACAAGAGGACTCCTTCCTCTCAGAGACCAACCTCTCCCCAGAGTGCTTCTCAACCTTTGTTTGATCGGTCCATCGCTGAGTCTTTTGAACGCGAATCCTCCCAAAGCTCGCGGGGAGGTCGGTTTCGTATCGGTTGTGCGGAGTTGCGCAAACGAGGTTGTCGTTCGGGCACGGACACGCCCGGGGGGTCGCCCTCGCCCCAGTCACACGCGGGCTCCCATTCGCAATAACAGCTCGGTTCCCGACAGAGCGGTTCAAAGAGGACGGCATGATGTTGAAAAAAGTGAACAGGAGCCCGCCGGATTATTCTGCTCACTCTCGCCAAAGAATGTAAAGAACCACCTGCTCCTTTGCTTGAAAGAGGGGCTGCCACGAACCAGAGACTCGATGAGTGCGGCAGTGATGATGATGCTCGGATTGGAAGAAAGCCTCAGGCCTTGCAGTCCGGACTTCTACACGTAGCGAAGGCTCCGAGGCACCCGGGATCGCTTCGTGAATCAAATCGGTGCTCTGATTTGTGACAGACAATAGGCCAATTATGGTTAAACATTGGGATGCCGCTGCGTTAAATAAAAAATCCGGGGAAATCCGAACTGGAAAATCTTAAGTGCACGTTTGACATCAGAAGTGGGGGAGAGCTAAAATGCGCAACTTAGGTATTGGGTGTGCGAGGAACCCGGCAGACACCCTCGTTCGCGACCACCGCAAGGCAAAGGACGCAACGGTCGCTTCGAGTGCAGCGTTCCACGTGCAGGGCTTGTCGTGTTCGTACTATCTATCAGGCGAGGCGAAAGACATCGAGGTCGGCCCTGAGTCCGTGGCGATCTCCCCCGTTTGAAACGGTCCACAGTTGTGCCAATCGATCAATGATCGACTTCCGCTCAGTGGAGGAGAGCCTTGCACGACGTGTCGATGGTGTTGATCAGTCAGGATTCGACCCTGGCCAGTGTGGTTCAGGAAGTCGTTGCTCGAACTCCGGGTATTCGGCTCGAAAGGGTCCAGGATCACGACGAAGCCTGTGACCGGGTTGCGAGCCAGGGAGCCGCGCTTGTCCTGTCCCATCTCACTCCTGCGGGGCCTGTGGCGGGTCTCACGCGGTTGCTCAGCACGCTCGAGGCCAGGGGCCGGGGCGTTCCTGTTTTGGTCTTGAGTGATGAGTATCACGCAAAGCAAGCCTTGGCGCTGCACCGCCTTGGGGTTGCCGACTATCTGAGCCGCCCGCTGGATCTGGGGCGGCTCGGCTATCTCATCGATATTTTGACCCTCGCCCGTCGCCGTGGCGCCGCTCGGCCGGAGTCCGTTGCGCCGATCCCTCAGCCGCAGATGGCCGTCATCCCGGGGGAGGAATCGTTCCTCTTCTTAGCGGGCGGGCGGATGGGGGAAATGATCGAACAGATCCGCCGGGTCGCTCCACAGGACACCACCATCCTCCTGGGGGGCGAGACCGGGTCCGGCAAGACCCGTCTCGCCGGTGTGATCCACCGCCTCTCTCCCCGTCGCGATAAGCCGCTCCTGACGGTCAACTGCGGGGCCCTGGCGGCCAACCTGATCGAAAGCGAGATGTTCGGCCACGTCAAGGGAGCCTTTACCGGCGCCGACACCAACCGGATCGGCAAGTTCACCGAGGTTGGGCGCGGGACGTTGTTCCTGGACGAGATCGATTCCCTTCCCCCGGTGCTCCAGGCCAAGCTCTTGCGGGCGGTGGAGGAACGGGTGTTCGAGCCGGTCGGGTCGAACAAGACCCAGCCTCTTCAGGCCCGGCTGATCAGCGCCAGCAACCGGCCGCTGGACCAAGAGGTCGCCAGCGGTCGCTTTCGCGCCGATCTCTATTACCGCCTCAACGTTGTCGCCTTCAACTTGCCCCCGCTCCGTGAGGGAGTTGAGTGCATTCCCCACCTGGCCGCCTCGTTCCTGGCTGAGTTCGGCCGCCGCGCGGGCCGGCTGGGGCTGACCATCGCTCCGGAAGCCCTTCGTGCCCTGGAAGCGCATTCCTGGCCAGGGAACATCCGCGAGCTGCGCAACGTCATCGAGCGAGCCGTGGCGCTGTCCGACGGACCGAGTATCCAGATCGAGGACCTGCCCGACGCGTTCCGCGATCCCGGCCCGACCATCACCCTGAAGCTCGAGCCACCTCCATCCCAGTCGACACTGGCCGCGTCCAAGGACGAAGTCGAGCGGGTTCAGATCACCGCCGCGCTGGAGCGGAACGGCAATAACCGCCTCCGCGCCGCGGCGGAGCTGGGCATCAGCCGCATGACCCTCTACAAGAAGCTGCACAAGCTCGGTTTCATGGCATCGTGAA
>JBAUOX010000518.1:0-2097 GCA_049579985.1 Isosphaeraceae bacterium
CTTTTGTAGAGCGGATCGAAGAACTTCTGAGCCAAGTCGACTGCAGTCTGCCATTGCTCGAAGTCCTGGAACTGGAGGGCGGAGCCGGCCCGGGTCTGGAACACCAAAGGGATGTAGTTGGGGCTGACTGTCTGGGCGGTCAGAATGCCGTTATTGACCGCGGTCAAGGGGCCCACGTCAGGAAAGTAGACGTCGACCGTCTTGCCGATGCGGGCGGCTTCGGGCTTGACGTCCTTGTAGACTGCATCGAGCAGCGCGGTGCGCCCGACCTTGGCCTTGTTATACTCATCGGCCCCGGCCACCAGGGTCTCAAAAAATGCAGCGAAATTGTTGGCCATGCTATGATGGCTCCTAAGTTAGAGCCCGGTGTTAGCGGGACCGAATTGGGAAAGAACGGAGAGGAACAGTGTCGTTTATGTGTCACAACAGGAGACGATCGCGTCCGATCGAGTTCTCTGAAGCTGACAAACGACAAATTCTTGCAATGGTGGAGAAAACGATGAACGATCAGGACCGAATCAATATGGCGGAGAAAGCCGCGGCGGAATATGCGCCAGTCGTGAGCGACCCGGGAATGATCAGGTTTGCAAGACGATGTTACGCAGACGGTTACGAGGCAGCCATGACTGCCGTGGCTGCAAGCTCGCCTATCGATGGACGATACACGCCACTGCCTCAGGACAAGCTCGAGACCTGATCAGGGGCCAGTCACATGTTGCAGGGAAGCTTGCTGGCGTCCGAGCCATCCTTGCCCGGGCCGAATCGGTGACCGCCGAGGCACTTGTTATCTAAGCCATCCTCACGTCCGGGTCCCATGCGATGGCTGTCGTGGGGCGCGGTCGGGTAGCCGATCGCCGGGCCGACGCTCATCTGATCGGGTCTGAGCTGTTTCTGAGGCTGATGGAACGCTGTGCGTCGCTGCTGCTCCGCTTGGTGCTCGGCATGGGCCGCGGCCGCATTGTCAATCTGTCGTGCCATGGGGACTCCTTCGATCTACAGAGTAGGTTGGGCTATCGCTCCAAAGACCACGACAAGGTCGACGGTCGTGGCTGGAGTGGTCGGCCGCTGCGTGGTCCAGGGGGCAACACCGAGTGGGAAGACCGAATCATTGATGACGATGAACGTGTCCAGGTCCCCCTGAAACTCGTGGATGATCGCGAGCTGACGAATCACGTCAGAGAGTTTAATTGGAATCTCCTACAAAATGAGGCTAGATCGCGGATGAGACAGACGAAATGTTGGGTACCTCTTTGCGAAGGCCCACCGAGTGTGAAAGTTGTGCTGCCTCGAGGATTCCTGTTATGCCTGGAAAGCGAGAGATCGCGTACCGTTACGGTATGCGATTGCCATGCGAGGATTGGACGCGCGGTTACCGGAACCGCCCGCCTAGCGCCGCATCACGGATCATCTCGCGGTTCTTTGGATCGAGCATGAACTTGGGATCGGCCCGCATCTCCTGCGTGACGATCGTGCCGTCGGCGCCTTTGTTCCGCTCTTGCCGGCCGCCACCGGCGGGTTCCTCGCCGCGCATTTCCAGTCCGTACTTGGTCCGGCTAGTGGGCCTTGCGGCCTCCCTGGCTGCCGTGGTGGTGCCATCCCCGTCGAGGTCGAACGCATAGTCCACTTCGGTCTTGAGCTTCGCCACGATCGCCTGGAGGGCCTTCTCGTCGGCCTCGTCGCCGTCGGCCTCGTAGCCGCGGTCTTTGGCGTCACGCCAGAGCTGACGCAGGGCTTTGGCCTTGGCCTTGGCAGCGCCCGCAAGCTCGGCGAACTTGTCGAAGTGATTGCGGTCTCGGATTGAGGCTTCCAGCTCGGCGATCCGGGCCGATGCTTCGGGTGTGGACTTGAGCGAATCGCGCTCGGTCGAGACGTCCGCGAGGGCCGTCTTGTACTCATCTCGCTCGCTAGTCAGGGTCGAGATCTGGCCAGTCAGCTCTTTTACCTGTCGTTCGAGCACGGTCAGGACTGTGGTTTCTGCTGACACGGAATCCTCTGGGGTTAGAGTTTCATCAGGCATGGGTACTAAATCCAAAAAAGTTTCGGTACCGACTTGACACACGCGGTACCGTGCGGTACTATTACAACAGAGGGCAAACG
>JBAUOX010000519.1:0-4646 GCA_049579985.1 Isosphaeraceae bacterium
GAGAATCACAGATCGCCACGGCCACCGCTCCTCCCGTCTTCACTCGCCACTCGCCACTCGCCACTCGCAACTTGCAACTATCTCGCAGCCCGACAAACCCGTATCGAGGATCGGATCATGAGCGAATTGCTCCCGGAAGTCTACTTGGCGCGGCATGGCGAGACGGAATGGACGATCACCCGCCAACACACCGGACGGACAGACCTGCGTCTCACCAGGCGCGGTGAGGACAATGCACGAGGCCTCTCCAAGCGGCTCCGGGGCCTGGCCTTCGATCGGGTCTTCGTCAGCCCGCTGCAGCGAGCGCGTCGGACCTGCGAGCTGGCCGGCTTCGGCGACCGGGCCGTGAGCGTCGCCGACCTGACCGAATGGGATTATGGCAGCTACGAAGGGCGGCGCACCGATGAGATTCGCCGCGAGCGGCCCGGCTGGCATCTCTTCCGCGACGGCTGCCCGGGCGGCGAGTCGGTCGCGGACATCGGTGCCCGCGCTGACCGGGTGGTCGGGCGGCTCCGTTCGCTTCCGGGCCACGTCCTGATCTTCGGCCACGGCCACTTCTTCCGCGTCCTGGCTGCTCGCTGGCTGGGCCTGTCACCGGCTGAGGGGAGCCACTTCGTGCTTGGCACCGCGGCCCTCTCCGTCTTGGGCTACGAGCATGGGCTGGATAACCCGGCCATCCTGCTTTGGAATGACGACCGGCACGCCGTTCCCTGACTCTCGTGCGCGGACGCACCGACGTCGGTTCGATCGACAATTCCGAACTTCTCAAAAGGACTCCATCGCATGGCAATGCGTAGCACGATAGTCGCGGAAACGAAGGAAGCGACGGTCACCCAGCCGACCCGCACTCCGGCCCGAACGCTCCTCGATCTGTACGAATGCGGGCAGGTCGCGTTCTCCGGGACGCCCGACGCCTCGTACGAGCGGCGGCTGGTCTTTGACCACGTCATCCGCCCGCAGCGTGCCGACGCACGCCAGCGTTTTGAGGCCGTGGCCTGGGCGCTTCGCGATTTACTGTCACAGCGCTGGCTGAAGACCGACGAAACCTACGATCGAAACAACCCCAAGCAAGTCTACTACCTTTCGATGGAGTTCTTGATCGGCAGGTCGTTGGCCAACAACATCCTCAACTTGCAAGCCGAACCGGTCGTCAGGGAGGCGATGGAGCGAGAGAAGCTCGACTGGGCCGAGCTCGCCAAGATGGAGCCGGACGCCGGCCTGGGCAACGGCGGCCTGGGCCGTCTCGCGGCCTGCTTTCTCGACTCGATGGCGACACTTGAGCTTCCCGCGATCGGCTACGGCCTACGGTACGAATACGGGATGTTCCGCCAGGAGATCAACGGAGGCCAGCAAGTCGAGCACCCCGACCACTGGCTCCGCCGTCCCGACCCCTGGGAGGTTGTCCGGCCCAGAGAGACTGTGGACGTCGGGTTGAACTGTGCGTTCGGCTTGCGGGGAGGGAGAATGGAAGTTGAGCGGGACATCCCCACAATCCTCGTGGGGACGCCATACGACCGACCTATCGTCGGTTACGGCGGCCGGACAGTCAACACACTGCGGCTCTGGAGCGCCGCGACCCACCAGGATTTCAACTTCGTGGAGTTTAGCCGCGGCGACTTCTTCGATGCCGTCCACGAGAAGGTCGCGGCCGAGTCGCTCACGCGGGTCCTCTACCCCGATGATTCGACGCCCCGTGGCAGGGGCTTGCGCTTCTTGCAGGAATATTTCCTGGTCGCCTGCTCGCTGGCCGATATTGTGGCGCGGTTCCGGCGCCGGCGCAACGACTGGCATGCCCTTCCGGACAAGGTCGCGATCCAGCTCAACGACACTCATCCGGCGCTGGCCGTCGCCGAGCTGATGCGCATCCTGCTGGATCAGGCCAAGCTGGGCTGGGACGAAGCGTGGCACCTGACAGTCCGGACCCTGGCTTACACCAATCATACTCTTTTGCCCGAGGCGCTGGAGACCTGGCCAGTCACTCTTTTCGAGATCGTTCTGCCCCGGCATCTCGAGATCATCTACGAGATCAACCGCCGCTTTCTTGATGACGTGCGTTCGCGCTATCCCGGCGACGAGGATCGCGTCCGGCGCGTCAGCTTGATCCAGGAGGGGCCGGAGAAGCGGGTCCGGATGGCGAACCTGGCCATCGTCGGCTCGCACAGCACCAACGGAGTCGCCGAGATTCACTCCCGCCTGCTGCGGGCGACCGTCGTGCGGGACCTCGCGGAGTTACTCCCCGAGCGGTTCAACAACAAGACCAACGGGGTTACTCCGCGGCGCTGGCTCTTGCTGGCCAATCCCGACCTGTCGGGCTTGATCACCGAGGCTATCGGCGATGGCTGGGTCACCGACCTGGATCGGCTCCGGAAACTCGTCCCGCTGGCCGAGGACCCTGCGTTTCGTGACGGCTTCCGCCGGACACATCGGGCGGCCAAAGCTCGCTTCGTCGCCTGGCTGAGGTCGACGACCGGCCAGACCGTCGACCCCGACATGATCTTCGACAGCCAGATCAAGCGGATCCACGAGTACAAGAGGCAACTGCTCAACGTCCTGCACATCCTCGTGCTCTACAACCGTCTGCGCGAGGATTCGGGGCTGGATGTGCCGCCCCGCACTTTCTTCTTCGCCGGCAAGGCGGCGCCAGCCTACGTGCTGGCCAAGCTCATCATCAGGCTCATCAACGACGTGGCCGCGACCATCGACGCCGACCCCGCCGTCCGCGGGCGGCTCAAGGTGCTGTTCCTGCCGGAGTACAACGTGAGCCTGGCGCAGCGGCTGATCCCGGCCAGCGATGTCTCGGAGCAGATCTCCACCGCCGGCTACGAGGCCAGTGGAACCAGCAACATGAAGTTCATGATGAACGGCGCCTTGACCGTCGGCACCCGTGACGGGGCGACCATCGAGATGGCCGGGGCGGCAGGCGAGGAAAACTTCTTCCTCTTCGGGCTAACCGCCGAGCAGGTTCAGAGCTCGCGCGGCTGGTACGACCCCCACTGGCATTACGAAAGCGAGCCGGAGACCCGCCGCGCCCTGGATCTGATCGCCTCGGGGGAGCTCAGCCGGGGCGAGTCGGCAATCTACCGCCCCATCTGGGATGCCCTGCTGACGCACGGCGATTACTACATGCATCTTGCGGACCTCCCTGCCTACGTGAGAACCCAGGAGCAGGTTGGTCAGCTCTATCGACAGCCCGAAGCCTGGGCGCGCCGGGCGATTCTCAATGTGGGACATTCCGGCAAGTTCTCCAGCGACCGCACGATCGGGGAATATGCGGCCGACATCTGGGGAGCGGAGCCATGCTCGGTGGACCAGCCATGACCCATGGGTCAAAGACGATCGGCATCACCAATCCTTTGTTCTCGAGGCGACCATGATCAGCACCCAATACACCACGGAGGACTTGAAGAAGCTCCCGCTCCGGGCAATCGTCGCCTTCGCGGCGCGGTGTGCGCGGAGGGTCGAGTCCCTCTCTCAATTGCCGGTGGACCACCCGCAGCGAGAGGCCCGTCGAGTGGCCATCGACAACGCCATCCGGCTCGCCGAGGAGATCGCGCGGAGCTCCGCCTGCGCCTCCGTCGAGCCGGTGGTCCAGGCCCTCGACTCAACTCAAGCCATTTCGGGCGACGGGATCGATTGCGAGTGCGCCGCGGCGGCAGCCGCGGCAGCCGCGCGTACGGCGGCAACCGTCTGGCTCGTTCTCAACCCCGGGGAGAGTGATCGAGATAAAAACCGATGGGAGAAGACGCCTGAGGCTCGCAACTACCTCTCCCGTCTGGCAAGTGACTCGGCCGAGTTCGTCGCGATGGACGCCTTCACAGCCGCGGTCGAGGCGGCCGATGCTGTCGCCTATAGCGACGACTTCATGCGCGGGGCCGTCCATGATTATGCGACACTCCTCGGCCTCCATCTCGGCACTTACCCGGAGGCCGGGCAACCCATCGACCCCTCGCCCGATGGACCGCTCGGGCCGCTCTGACCGCCGCAGGCCGCCCTCAACGATCACGCGCGGTCGCCTGCCCTTGGTCCCATGCAGGCCGGAACAACGTACCACGATCAGGAGAGATTCCCTTGGCAGGATGGTATACGACCGAAGGTGCAATCCTGTCCCTGGGTGCCGGGTGGATCGAGGAAGAGCGCGCCTACAACTTCTCGATCTACTCCGAGCATGCGGAGCGCGTGACGTTGCTCCTCTTCGGCGAGGACGACCCGGCTGTGCCCCTGCTCGAACATCGGCTTGACCCTCGAGTGAACAAGACGTGGCATATCTGGCATTGCCGGCTGGGAGAGCAGGAGGTCCGCGGCGCCCGCTATTACGCCTACCAGATCGACGGCCCGCGATCATCCGGACCGCGGGACTGGCACGCCTTCGACCCCCAGAAGGTCCTGCTCGATCCTTACGCCAAGGCCGTCTTCTTCCCGCCGGGGTTCAGCCGCCAGGCCGCGGAGCGGACGGGTTCGAACATGGGCCGGGCGCCACTGGGCATCCTGCCTCGTCCTGAGACAACCTTTCCCTGGCGCCATGACCGACGACCTCACCACGGGTCGTCGGACGCGGTCATCTACGAGATGCACGTCCGCGGCTTCACGCGGAGCCCGACCAGCGGCCTCGCCCCCGAGAGGAGGGGGACCTACGCCGGGGTCGTTGA
>JBAUOX010000520.1:0-2736 GCA_049579985.1 Isosphaeraceae bacterium
GACTCGAGATCGCGGGTGGCGCGGGTGGGACGGCCAGCGGCAATCTCCTCCAGGGCAACTTGATCGGAACGGATGCTGGAGGAACCAGGGCAGTCCCGAACGGGCTTGATGGAATCTTTATCAGCGATGCGCCGGACAACTCGATCGGCGGCACCACGGCTGGCGCGGGCAACCTGATCTCCGGCAACGGTTCCGTGGGAATCCAGCTCTTCGGGCCGCTGACCCTGGGCAACGTGATCGAGGGCAACGCCCTGGGCCTGAATTCCGCGGGCCGGCCAACGCTGCGGAACCGGGCGGGGGGTATCTTCGTGAACACCGGGCCTTTGAACAACAAGATCGGAGGAACGGCCCCGGGGCAGGCGAACCGCGGCCAGAGTCGGCCGCTGTACACTGTGTCCGGGTCTCAGCAATCCAATCCCGGATCGACGGCCCAGACCGCAACTGCGGCTGGACGTCGATTCCGGATTCGTGGTCGAGCGAGGACATCCCTGCGCGCTCACTCGACCGCTCATTGACCGATGACTGGCGGGGTGAACGGAATGTTCCGGCCTGGCCGGCCGCCAAAGGGGACGTTGAGCAAGAGCGCCAACTCCCCGCTGAATGGCTGGGGACCCGTGACAGAGCATACGTAAGCAGTCGAGATCATTGCCCTCCCGGCCAGTCCGAGGTTCACACCGAAGGTCAGGTCGACAACGTCCGGGGTACTGCCGATGAAACGTGGCTGAAAGCCCGCCCAGTTGAGCGGGATGTTCAGGTGGGTCTCGAACACCGGGACGATGGCCGAGATCAGGGCACGTGGATTCTGCGATCGGTAAACGTAATACCCCAGCGCGATATCGAAGTAGTACATGGTGGCCAGGTTCCGGTCCGTGGGAACCGCAATCGAGCTGAATCCCTGGAGATAATACCGGTCACGCTGGAAGATGTAGCCCAGGAAAGGCTGGAACTCGAAGGGGTTGATTCCCTGGGTCGTAGGGTAGCCGGCGAAGGTCGTGGGGCCCGTGGGAAAGCTCATGTCCACGCCCCCGGAGATCAGGTTGCCCCGGTTGTCCTGCCAGAGCACATACTTGAAGAACGAGCTGAAATTGCCCGTCGAAGTGTGCGTGCCGCTCAGGCCGGGAAACCCGCTGGTGATCGTGAGCGTGTTGACGGGGATCCGGAAGCCGATCGAAGCTTGCTGATCCAGGAAGGTCTTCTCGAAGCCGAAGATCTCGTTGTAGACCTGCATGTTCTTGATTGGCGCCCCGAGCTCACTATTCAGTCCGGAATTGACCCCGTTGAAGTAGTTGAAGCTTACCCAGACGCGATCGATCGGTCGGGGATACTGGTTGTCGGCGATCTTGAAGCCACGGATCGCCGGCACGATGGCGGCGACCGATCGCCCCGTCAAGGTTGCCGGGTTATTGCCAGGCCTGGGAACCCCGGGTGGAATCGGCGTGGGGATAGGAGGAAAACGCCCGCTTGTCCCGCCGATGCTGTCGCGGAGGAATAGCGGACCTCGATCGCCGATCATGGGAAACGCTTCCGCAATACCGCCAGGCGCTCCTCCGAACCCAGGTCCTGTCGTGCCCGCAGCAGAGGCAAAAGCTTCTGCTCCGGCTCCGGCTCCGGCTGTTGTCGCCGGAGCTTCCGCCCCGGTGGTCGCTCCAGGCGACGGAGCTGCGCCAGGTTCTCCTCCGGCACCCGGCATTGCTTCCGCTCCGCTCGGTGCCGCGACCGCACCCGGCTGGGCGACTCCCGCTCCCCCCATCTCCCCGGGCAAGCCGCCTGGAGGAGCGACAGGTTCCGGACCTGGCTGCTTGCCGGGAAGGCCGGGGTACTGGGGAGTGGTCTGGGGAGCGACCCATCCGAACAGGCCGTGTTTCTCAACCGATCCCTCCCACTCGAACGGATTGCGAAGCTGTGCCACGGATCCCTTGGTTCCTACCCCGGAACTGAAGCCGGAAGTCTGCGAGCTCGGACGAATCAGTGTGACACCCGGCCCGATCATCGAGCTTTGCGATGAACTCGCCCCGGGAGGGGATTGGGCGCTGGCTTGCGGGGCTGCAACCAGGAGGCTTTGCCTCGAGTTGGGCTCATCCTGCGCTTTCGCTGCCCAGCTTGTCCAGGCTGCCAATCCTATCAACGTGAGCGTTCCAAGTCCTTTCCAGTTCTTTTCCATATAGCGCGAACCCTCCGTGAGAGAGGCTAATTGGCAGAAGACCGGATCGCCCCCATGAGGGTAACCACGGACAGTAACTTACGTTGCCTGCTTCCGTTCTTAGTATCGGATCGCCTGATCGTAAGCATCATCACGAATGTGAGGAATGTGAGTTTTCCCGGGACCCCGATGGCTCACCCATGGCCACCCGAGTGCTTGCATGCAATATTTGCCTGATCAGTATCAGGCCTGCTTGAAGATCTGGGCCCCGCGTTCCGTCCTGGCCGCGAGCAGATCGGGACGGACGGCTTCGGCCAGGATCTCGGGTGTCGGGGTGGTATCGAGATCTTTGCATAATTTCAGTATGGTCTCGGTGCCGACATTCGAGGTCAAAAGGATCACCGTGTTCTTGAAGTCGATCTCGCGGCCCTCGCCATCCTCCAGCGTCCCCTTGTCGAACACCTGGAAGAAGAGCTCGAGCACGTCGGGATGGGCCTTTTCGACCTCATCGAGCAAGACGACGCTGTAGGGCCTGCGGCGCACGGCCTCGGTCAAGACGCCGCCCTCGCCATAACCGACATACCCTGGAGGTGAGC
>JBAUOX010000521.1:0-3136 GCA_049579985.1 Isosphaeraceae bacterium
CGTGCGACCCGGGCGAGCGACGGAGTTGACATTGTCATCCTCGAATTGCGCGAAGAAGAGACACGCACACGAGTCTACGACGGATGTCGGACGGATTTCGACCCTCTCGTCGAAAATTGTAAGGGGCAGTGTTCCGAAGTAGGTTCTTGACACCCGCAGAGTCAGGCCATAGACTCCCGTGTTATACCCGATAGGCGTCCAGCTAAGCGCTGGACAGGAAGCCGGTGAGATTCCGGCGCGGGACCGCCGCTGTAAGCGAGAAGGTCACCGGACAGGAATGCCACTGCGAGCTTAGGCTCGTGGGAAGGCGTCCGGGACCGTTCGACTCGCGAGCCAGAATACGGCCTCTCGGGTACGCCAGGCGATGCTTCGGCCTCGAGCATCAGGGCAGGTCGGCTGCTGCGCATCCCGCGCGCTGTTCACCCATGCCTTTCCGCGAGGCCAATATGCCCAGGCCCCGGAAAGGACCATCCCCGTGCCCCGCCCCCCCGAGACCCGCCGAGCCTTCACCCTCGTCGAGCTCTTGGTGGTCATAGCGATCATCGCCGTGTTGATTGCGCTGCTCTTGCCGGCGGTCCAGGCGGCCCGCGAGGCGGCCCGGCGCATCCAGTGCGTGAGCAACCTCAAGCAGATTGGTATTGCCCTCCACGGCTACCACGACGCCTACAACACCTTCCCTTCCGGCGGCTGGATCGCCCTCCCCGGCCAGCCTGCCACGCAGAACATGAACACCGGCTGGTCGGCCTCCGTCCTGCCCTGGCTGGAGCAGCGCTCGCTGTTCGACGGACTGAACCTGAGCGTCGTGTACGACGACCCGGCCAACTCGACCGCCACGTACACGGTGCTCCAGGTCTACCTCTGCCCCTCCGAGCCGAGGCAGACCTACTGGAACCGCTACCCCGGCGACCAGTTCGACCACGCCGACGCCGATTACGGCGGCATGTACGGTCCGCGAGGGTTGAGCAGCCCGACCTTCACGAACAACCCTCCCTGCGGCCCCATGATCTTCAACCAGGTCATCTCACTGGCCCAGATCACCGACGGCAGCTCGCAGACGATCCAGGTCGGCGAGGACCCCGAGGCGATCAACGCGATGTGGACCAGTGGCCACAACATCTTCGACCAGTCCGCCCCGATCAACGCCCGCCCCCCTACGGAATACGGCGAAGAGCTGACCAGTCAGCACCCCGGGGGCGTCAACGCGCTCTTCGCCGACGGTTCTGTCCACTTCCTCAAGAACCAGACCAACGTGACCAGCCTTTCCGCCCTTTGTACGAGGGCGCTTGGCGAGGTCCTCAGCAGCGACTCGTACTGAGCCCCAGTTTATGAACACCTTCCAGCCAAGAACCCGGAGGAATCTTCCATGACACGGTGGATCGTCTTGACTCTGGCCGCGACCCTCGGCATCGCGTCGAGCGCACCCGCGGGCAGCATCGTAACCTTCGAGGATTTCGGCCTCCCGCCTCAATCTTACGACAACAACGCGGGGCCCAGCGGCCAGTTCGTTGTCGATGGGAGCCAGTTCAACAACAGCTACGACGCGACCCACGGCACATGGTCGGGCTGGGCGATCTCGAGCATGACCGACACCACGACCCCGGGCTATACGAACCAGTACAGCGCGATCACCGGCTCGGGAGCCAATGGCTCTCAGACCTACGCAGTCGCCTACACGTTCGGCCAGAATGCCGACCCATTCAACCCGGCCGGGTCGTATATCAACCTCGCGTCAGGGGCGACCCCCGTTTCGGTTCAGGTCACCAATACGACCTACGCGTACCTCTCGATGCTCAACGGTGACATTTTTGAAAAAAAGTTCGGGCCCGGAGACTATTTCCTCCTGGACGTTAAGGGATACACGGGAGCCGAAGGCACGGGAGAGCGGGTGGGAGAAGTCGACTTTTATCTCGCCAACTTTCTCGGGTCGAACAGCTACATCATCAATACATGGCAGACCCTGGACCTCAGCGCCCTGGCCGGCGCCGAAAGCCTCCAATTCGGCCTCACTTCCTCCGATAACGACCCGATCTACGGCATGAACACACCGGCTTACTTCGCGATCGACAACTTGGTCTTGGGCGGGAATGCCGTCCCCGAGCCCGGCAGCCTGATCATGATGGCGCTCGGCCTTACGGGCCTTGGCGGCCTTGCCTGGAAGAGGCGACGAGCAGCGGCTGGCGGCTTGCCTTCTCTTGGGTGGTCTTGCCGCCGGTGCACGGGCCGGCAGCTATGACCCCCAATTGGGACTTCCCGGGTCATTGCGCGGATAAATGGTGTCAGTCCTGGTTTCGTGGCATATAATTTGTGTCAGTTCTGGTTTCGTTAAAAACAGAACTGACACAAATTGTTCCGCCACTTTCGTGGAGGCCAAGCGTGGTTTGCGACTCCGCCTCGCGGAAAGCACGGGGTTGAACCGAGGTCCGGCATGAGCTCACTCTTCCAGGCTGGTCTTTCACCGGGGTGCGTGACCGGGGTGGGTAGCCTTCCCTTCATCGACCCCGACGAGGCGGTCGCGTTCGTGGCCGAGCACTGCCCGCAACTCCCGTTCTGGCCGCAGCTTCCCCGCCGCACCGCCGGTGAGGGCGTGATCGGGCAAGGGATGGGGACACTCATCGAGTATCTTGAACCATCTGCACGGCCGTACTGCTGGGCCGTGCGGCGAGGGGCCGAGTCGGCGTTCACAGCCGCGCTCAACTGCTGTGATGCTGGGCTCAGTCCGGAAACTGCGGCCGGGTTCTTTGCCCTGGAGCGTGCGATTCGATCGGGTCGGTTTTCCTCGGCAAGGGCCGTAAAGGCACAACTGGAAGGTCCTGCGACCCTGGCCCACTGCCTCTTTTTGAACGGGGAATCGGTGTCGCGAATTCCCGGTTGGTTGGATCGCCTTGCCAGATTCCTCGAACGCCAGGTCGCCTGGCAAGTCAGAAAGCTCGGTACCCTTGATCTGCCGGTAGTGTTGGTGCTGGATGAGCCGGCCTTGGCTCTCGTCGGCGGCATGAGCCCCGCAGCCCCCGGGTGTGATCGCGCCGGTGCCAAGGATTATGCGGCTTTTCTGGGCTTTTTCTCTCTCGAACCCTCCTGAGTCCCCATCTCAGGAAGAATCTTCGCTTGCAAATATGCCTGATACACTTGAGGCCAG
>JBAUOX010000522.1:0-2450 GCA_049579985.1 Isosphaeraceae bacterium
TCCGAGCAGTGCAAGGCGTATGGCACGAACTTGGTGGGGGGTGTCACGCCCGGACGCGGCGGCGAGACGGCCCTGGGGGTTCCCGTCTTCGACACCTGTACCGAGGCGGTCAAGGCCACCGGCGCCAACGCCACGATGATCTTCGTGCCGGCCGGCGGCGCCGCTGACGCCATCATGGAGGCCGCCGACGCCGGGATCGCGGTGATCGTCGCGATCACCGAGGGAACGCCCGTGCTCGACATGGCCCGCGCCGTGGCCTATCTCAGGGCCCATCATCCGGCCGCGCGGCTGATCGGCCCCAACTGCCCGGGCGTGATCACCCCGGGCGAGTGCAAGATCGGCATCATGCCAGGATATATTCACAAGCCGGGTCGAGTCGGCGTCGTCAGCCGATCGGGCACCTTGACCTATGAAGGGGTCTGGCAGCTCACCAACCTGGACATCGGGCAGAGTACCTGCGTCGGCATCGGCGGCGACCCGGTCAATGGCACCAGCTTCGTGGATGTCCTGGCCATGTACGAGGCCGATCCCGACACCGACGCCGTGCTCATCATGGGCGAGATTGGCGGCAACGCCGAAGAACAGGCCGCCGAATTCAAGGCTTCCGGCAGGTTCACCAAGCCCATGGCCGCCTTCATCGCCGGCCAGACAGCGCCTCCTGGCAAGCGAATGGGGCACGCCGGTGCCATCATCTCGGGAGGTTCCGGAAAGGCCGAAGACAAGATCGCAGCGCTCGAGGGCGCCGGAATCCGCGTGGCCAAGAGCCCGGCCGACATGGGAACGACCCTGAAGGCCGCTCTTGGCAAGTAGGCTTGGCCACACAGATTTCATGACCGCGGAGACGGAGAGCCAATTCGGCTTGTCCTTCCTGGAGCGTTTTTTTCGATTTTCCTTGGAAAGTCATGTCCCAGCCGTCGAACCCCTGGACGACTCTGAGCAGCCGCCTGGTGTATGAGAACCCGTGGATCCGGGTGCGCGAGGACCAGGTGTTGCGGCCGGACGGGCAGCCGGGCATCTATGGGGTCGTCGAGTTCAAGAACCGCGCCGTCGGCGTCTTGCCTGTCGATGACGAAGGGTGCATCTGGCTGGTCGGGCAGCATCGCTACCCTTTGAACAGCTATTCCTGGGAGATCCCCGAGGGAGGCAGTCCCCAATCCGAGACACCCGAGGAGACGGCGCGCCGCGAGCTCAAGGAGGAGACGGGCCTCTCTGCCGGCACGCTGGAGTTGATCAGCACCGCCCATCTGTCCAACTCGGTCAGCGACGAGATCGCTTACATCTACCGGGCCTCGGAGCTCTCGCCCGGCCAGAGCATGCCCGAAGGGACCGAGGAGCTACACGCGAAGCGAACGACGTGGAACGAAGTTTGGACCATGCTCCAAGGGGGCGAAATCACCGATTCCATCACTGTGGTGGCCCTGCTGTACGAGGCGGTGCGGAGACTGCAAGGGAAGTGAGTGGGTGTGAAGTGGAAAAACCCGCCTCCGTGCGGGTTGGAGGTGGCTCGGCAGGAGGCTCTTGGGGGCTAGCTCAGCGGTCGGCTCAGTAGACCTCGAGACCGGGCCGCCGGGCCATTCGCCACGAGGTGGGGACAGGGCGGCGGGCGGTTGCCTCGTCATCGCGAGCGCGGGGCTGGGCGGCAACAAGCGCCTCGATGGGGAAATGCCTGCCCGGGCAGACAGTCGGAGTCGCCGCGAGGTGCGCATGGGTCTCGACGTGGCTCCGGGCAATGCCATAGCGCGAGCTCAGGTAAGCGATCAGTGCCTTGGCTGCGGCGACCTGCCGGGGTGTCGGGGGCTCCTTGTCCAGGTCGCCGACGAAACAGATGCCGATGCCGTACTCGTCGACCTCCGCATTCTTGGCATTGCGGCAGTGCACTCCGTGCTTCTGGTTGACCCATCGCTGCGCGACCTCGATCTGGCCATCTTCACTGCCCGTGCCGTTGCCGATCACGAAGTGGTAACCGCAGCCATCGTAGCCCAGAACCTTGCGGTGCTCATGGTCGATCTGGTCGTAGTTGCCCGTGGAATTGGCACTGTGGTGCAGGACGATGTACTTCCAGGGTCGGTCGGCCTTGCTGGGATAGAAGAGCTCGTTGCCCCCCGACTCGCCGAAGTAAGGATTCAGTCTCTGCTGGGCACTTGCCTGGCGCACCGGGCCGCTTGCCGACGTGGCGCGGACACCATCGGTCGTGTTCATGGACGGTGTGGTCGACGAGCCTGGCCCTTGCAGCACCGGCGGGTTCGCTGGTGCGGGTGATGACGGGACTCGAGAGCCGCGCGGCCGGGTTGATTGCGAGGGGATCATGTCGATATCCGGCGCATCGCCGATCCCCGCCGTGGGAGCCCGTTCGGGAAGTGCATTTCGCTGCGAAGACCGGGCTGAGCCGGCCGGTGAGCCGAGCGACGGGACCGTCGAGTCCGTTGAGCCCGCCGGCTCGTTGATCGCCG
>JBAUOX010000523.1:0-6747 GCA_049579985.1 Isosphaeraceae bacterium
CTTCAGGTTAGTTGAAATGCTCATGGCTCTTCCGTTTTTTGGTGCGAGCATCCCGGGATTTGTGGGCCTTCTTACTGGGCGAGGGCCGTTTTCCCCGGCATTCGCACTTATCCCCGGAAGATCCATGCTCATCGTTTCTGAGTTGTGCGCAACTCGAGCGAAAACCGCTCTAAACTGAGAACGACCGGAGCTCACGGAGCCGACAGCTTAGCCGCCTGGGCTGGCCGGGCTCTTTACGGACTCGTCGACCGGTTCGGGCTTCGTGGCGGCGGCCTTTTCGAGAAATGCGACGACATCCGTTCTGTCCCAGTCGTTCGCTCCGACCTCGGCCGCCACGATGCGACCGCCGGGAGTGATGATGTAGGTTGCCGGGATGGCCTCGGTCAAGAAGACCGGTGGCAGCGATTGGGCGCGAAGCACGGTCATCGGCCAGTTCTTGTCGCGGACGAACCGCACGACCGTGTCGGTGGAGTCGTCGGTCGAGACGCAGACGAACTCGATGTTCTTGCCCTTCAGACGGGGGTTCTCCGCAAGCCTTGCGATCGAGGGCATCTCCCCCACGCACGGGCCGCACCAGGTGGCCCAGATGTTCAGGAACACCGTCTTGCCCTTGAACCGAGAAAACTGCACCGGCTGCTCGCTGAGATCCTCGAGCTTCCAGTTGTAGTCCGCCGGCAGGTCGATTCCCGAGCCCTCCAGAGGCCGGCGGTTCCTCGGCGCGAAGAAGGTCAGGTAGACGACCCAGAAACCCAGGAAGACCAGGGCGATGATGAGCCAGGTTCGGTCCAGTCTCGGCTTGGTGTCGGCCATGGGAGGCTTTCTTGGTTCGGCAGCCAGGTGATGATCGAGGCACCGGTCAGTCGTCGGCCCGCGTCTCGGCCACCGGGGCGAGCAGGTTCTCGACCGGGGCGTAGTCATCGGTCAGGATGATGTCCCGGGAGCGGCTCTCGAAGATGGCCTTCTCATCGCCGGGCGGGTACGGTTTCGGCTCGGTCCGGCGGTCGTTGTGATAGAACTGGGGGTCGTCGTCGCGGCGGCCCAGGTCCGTGAAGTCAAGCGGCTGACGCGACGCGACCACGACGAAAGTCTCGCGCAACCCGGAGCCCGGGTTGCGATCCGTGCCGAAGATGTAGAGGTGGGGAAAGGTCAAGGCGGCGGTCTTGGCCCAGGCGCCGAGGAAGCCGCCGTAGCGGCGCGCCCGGTCCAGCTCCTGGCGGCGGACCCGCTCCTCCTCGGCCACGTTGGTGATCTTCTTGTCCTCGATGAACTTTTCGGCCTTCTCGAGTGCGACCGAGTCCGACTCGTAAGCATCAATGATATTGATCATGTAAACGCCGGTTGGGCTCATCATCTTGGCGATTTTCTCGTTGAACTCATGGGTTGTGAGGTGCCAGGGAACCGAGAAATCGTTGAACGCGTCGCCGAAGATCAGGTCGTATTGCTTGGCGTCCTGGTTGCGATCGACGAACTGTCGCGCGTCGCCCCAGTGGGTCTTGATCGTCGTGTTGTCGCGGGGCAGGCCTGTCGCCTGGTAGTTGGCATTGGTGACCGCCCGATCGATCTCGGCGACGTCGACCTCGGTGCCGGGATAGGCGTATTGCATGTGCCGCTGGAACGTGTAGGCCCCGCCGCCCAGGAACAGGGTCTTCAGCGTGGACCGCTCGACCTTGGGCAGCACGGGCGTGTTCCTGTCTGCCTCCTCGTCTTTCTCTTTCTCGGCCTGATCGAGCGTGTCTTTCCTGCCCTTGTTCTTGTCTTGATCCTTGCCCTTGTCCGAGTTTTTCGAATCGGGCCCGCCAGCGCCTTTTTTCTGAGCTTCGGTGGCGAAAACCTGGTCGGGCAGGCTGGCGCCGTTCTTGGCGGCCGCCTTTCTGGTCGTGGGCGGGCTGTCCGGGGCCAGGGTGATCTTGCCGCCGGCCTTGGCGGCACGGTAGGCCACCAGGGCGTAGATGTGTTCGTAGTCGTAGTCCAGCCGCTCGGGATGGCCAAGTATGAAATAACCGTGAATCAGGTTATCGAGAACCAGTGTGCGGCGTTGCAGATCCGAATCCGGCTCGGGCTCGTTGGTGACCTTGATGAAGTAATAGTTGCTCTCGTCGATCCAGGCAAAACCGTCTTCGGTGGTTGCGGGATTTCCCTTTTCCTCGCGGATTCCCCACCCCTCGCCCATCTTCTGGAACGTGTTCAGCGGAGTGAACGCGACCACGCACAGCCCGAGCGGAACGCCCGCCCAGACGGCGTGCCAGACCGATCCCAGCATGGTTGCCGCAAACGCCATGGAGGTGCCCAACAGCAAGAGCACTCCCTTGGTTCCGATGATGTCGATCAGGACGAACCCCGTCAGGAAGGTGCCCAGGATGCTGCCGACCATGCCCCAGGCATACACCTGCCCGATGGCCGTGCCGGTCCGCTTGTAACGCTTCAGCCGGTCCACCGCCAGCTTCGCCACGACCGGGCTGACCGTCCCCATCGAGACCGCGGGGAGGAAGAAGACCAGGGTGGTGACCAGAAGGACCCGGTACGGCCACGACAGAGTGATGGCCGGCAAGAGCGGCAGCTTCAGCTCGGACCAGCTAATCGCAGCGCTGAGCACACTTCTGGGAGGACCCGGGTTGAATGCTTCGCGCAGCCATCGGGGAGGCGACTCCAGCAGCAGGATGCTGAGGACGAGGACCGACGCGGCCAGGAACAGCCAGCTTGCCTGCTTTTCGCTCTTGATCAGGTTGGCGGCGCGTCCGCCCAGGAAGTTGCCCAGGCTCAGTCCGGCAAGCAGCACGGCGATGACGCTGGTCCAGCCGTAGATGCTCGACCCCAGGTGGCGCGACACCATCCGCCCGGCCACCATCTCCAGAGCCATGAAGCCAAGGCTGGCCAGAAACGCCAGGATCGCCAGGTCGGACAGGCTGGGCCGCGGCGCGGCCCGATCGATTGCGCCGACCCTCTCGTTGGTCTTCTCACCCGGAGCCTGGTACTGTCGCTGTGCCGCGAACAGGCTGGAGAAACCCAGGAGACCGAGCAGGAGGGCCGTGAGGTTGCCGGCCAGCGCCAGGAAGTTGATCTGGTACGAACCAAGAGCGATGGCCCCCAGGCCGAGCGACCGGACCAGTGGATCGATCGATCCCAGGCCAAGCAAGAGCGCGGTGAGCAGGCCGAGCACGAGCCCGCCCACCTGGCCGAAGAGAGCCGCGGCCGGCAATGCCAGCGCCGCCGCGACCAGCAAGACGATGGTCGAGCTCGGGGCCAGGTACATCAGCACGAAGCCGGCCAGGAAGGTGCCGGCGATCGAACCGATCGCCCCGCAGAAGTAGACATCGCCGATCGCGCTGCCGGTCCGCTGGGCCTGCTCGACGGCCATCTTGGCCACGACCGGTCCGACCATCCCCAGCACGGTCGCCGGAACCAGGAAGTCGAGAATCACCACGATCACCGTGCGCAGCTCCCAGTTGATCGTCTCGGGCGCCGGGATGATGTGGCCGACCTCGGCGTTGATCCAGAGACAGCAGAGCACCAGCAGCGATCCCAGCGCGAACAGGGGTCCAACCGCCCGCCGCGGCTCGACCCGGTCGGCCAGCCGGCCGCCCAGCACGTTGCCCAGGCAGATTCCGCCCAGGATGACGCCGATCACGCTGGTCCAGACCGTCAGCGACGACCCGACATGCCGGGCCACCAGGCGGCTGGAAACCAGCTCCAGGATCATGATGCAAAGACTGCTGAAAAACGCCAGGGCGTACGGCAACAACCGGGCAGCAAGGCCGACCATACCGGAGAGACTCCCCGCGACCGCCAATCCAGATTCGGCGATCGTTCCATCCCTGCATGTCGAAACGGAAGGTAAACGCAACAGCGTTCACCATATCCGACCAAGCCCCAGCTCCACAACCGGCTACCTCCCGCCCTTCGGGTCAGGCGCCGGTTCGGGCCCGGTCTCCCGACCCGCCCGCCCACGGCGACCGAGGGTCTCCCCAGCCTCGCGTTACGGGAGCGCGGGCCTGGCAAACCTGCCCGCTATCGTTTATAAGAAATAATGCGGAGTGACCTATATTTTCAGGTCGAACGGCGAGTTTTGGACAATCCTTGGTAACTAGACACATGATCGAATCTCAATCGCCAACGAGTTGGGCCGCGCCCGATTGGCATCCCGACTTTGGGAATGCCAAGGCCGAGTGTGAACATCTTCGAAAGCTGGCTGTTGCTGTGCTTTCGACGATTCCACAGTCTACTGTGGAGCTTATTGTCCCTTAGCCTGGCTTGATGTTCTTGCAGATCGTCACGTCGAATGGAATAGCTGCTGAGGCATACTCGCTTTGCGACGCGAAGGAGACAGAGAACCGCCGTTATGGCTTGTTCTTGTCTCCAGGGACGCCCCGAGAGCAGGAGTTTTATGCTAACTCTGTGAGCCAAGCAATCTGCATCCTGCAAAAAGGCCTCCATGCCGACCGGGAAATGGTTGGGACCTGAACCCGACGCTGGAAACCCTCTTCCGCTCCACGGAAGCCCTCGGGATGGGCCTGAATTTCGGCGTGGATGACCGGCCGAGCCCGGAAAGGCCCGTAGAACATGGCCTTGGTCTTCCAGCGACCGCGGGACCAGGCGAACCAGCTCGCGTCAAGGACTGCGGACGATCCGGCCGGCGAGCCGGCCCCCCGCACCAACCCAGGAAAACAAGCCATTTCAATCGTCCTGAAACACACGAAAATAACGGAAAACGTTATTGACGTCCCTTGCTCAATTGATTAAGCACAACCAACTTTATCGGTCGTGGCTGTCCCGCCCGAAACGAGCGCGATTGTGTGATCCCTCTCGGGCGGGGAGGCGGCCGGTGAGGACCCCCGGTAAAGGGGCCCGGGTAGGCCACTGCGTACCTAGAAACGAGGAGGACCCGATGCACCGATTCACGCAACAAGCGGTGTTGCTGTTCACGCTGCTCACTCTCCCACCGGCCGTCTTGGCCGACAGGACGTACAACTTCCTGAATTACCCGGACCTCCAGAATGGGTGGACCATATCAGGTACCATCACAACGGACGGGACCACAGGAACAATACAATCGACGAATATATTGTCCTGGACGTGGACGATCACGAACGGCGTGAGTACATACACTTTTTCATCCACGGAACCAGGCGCGTCCGCGACAACCAGTGGAAGTGGAATCACTGCGACCGGGGCGGGCCTCTTCGTCTCCTTTCCGTACGGACAACTAGGCTTATCTATTCCCGCCACCCCCACCACTACACCTCCCTATACTTCCGGGCCACCGTCAGGTATGACATGGAACGCATACCCGGGAATCTTGTTCGGATTGATCCCACCGAATCCAACGTTCTCATTGTTTCAGCTAATGTACGGCCCGGAGGCAGCAGGGTCGTCGGCGTGGCTGTTCGCGTCGGCGTCCCCCGTCGCCGTCCCCGAACCCTCCTCGCTATACATCGTGGGGTTCGGTGCCGTATGCGTCTACGTCATGGGACAGAAATGCAGGGCACGACGGACCGCGACGACCGCCGCGTAGACACGATCCGCCAAGGACAAGTCGGAGGAGCCACCGATCAGGCCAAGCCACTCGTTCTTCGCGTTCCCCGAGTTCGCTCTTTGTCCACCGAAGCCAGCGCCGGACGTAAGCCCCGATGTGGAGCAGGTCCACATCTTGCTCATAAAGCCGGGACACGCGTTCGACGCACCGTTCCACAGTCTGCGGGGCGACATCCAGCCCCGCCGGGGTAAACGTATAGCCCAGGAAGTCAAGCCATTTCAATCGTCCTGAAACATACGAAAATCACGGAAAACGTTATTGACGTCCCCTGCTCAATTGATTAAGTACAACCAACTTGATCGGTCCTGGCTGCCCCGCCCGAAACGAGCGCGATTGTGTGTGAGCCCTCTCGGGCGGGGAGGCGGCCGGTGAGGACCCCCGGTGCGGGGGACTGGGCCGGCCAACGCGAATCTCGTACCGAGGAGGACCCGATGCTGAGATCCATGCTACGAGGGGTGATGCTGTTCACGCTACTCACTCTCCCACCGGCCGTCTTGGCTGCCAGGACGTACAACATCCAGTATAACGGGGACATCCAGTATGGGTGGACCCTATCAGGTACCATCACAACGGACGGGACCATAGGAACAATTCAAGCAACGAACATATTGTCCTGGACGTGGACGCTAACGAACGGCGTGAGTTCATTTTCCGCTTCATCCACAGACCCCTATGCGGGTGTGAGTACTATCACCCTGGGAGCGCCCGTGAATACTATGCCTGGAATCACTGCGACAGCGGCGGGCCTATTCCTCCCCGTTCCGTCAGGCGATGTTCCATATCGATTTACTTTATCTGATTCCCCAGACCAAATCATGTGGCAAACAAACGCAGGCGGCAGTACTCAATTCAACATCGACGACATCTCCGCCAATATCGATGGGGGCTGGTTGGGATACTATGCAGGCGGACCCGGGGCGTCATCGTGGTTGATAGCGTCGGCGTCCCCCGTCGCCGTTCCCGAACCCTCCTCGCTATACATCGTGGGGTTCGGTGCCGTATGCGTCTACGTAATGGGACAAAAACGGGCATGGTTCAATTACGGGTCACAGCAATCCCTGAGGTCGCGATTCCTTGGAGCTCCGGCTTTAGCCGTCTGACGGACCGCCCTGCTGATGCCAGCCTTGCCAATGGGACCAAGTCGGCCATGGCGTTTTCCGGGTGGCATGCTCGCGTTCTCGCGAGCATGGAGTGCCGCAGAGGTCATGCCGGCCGAG
>JBAUOX010000524.1:0-2072 GCA_049579985.1 Isosphaeraceae bacterium
CTCACCACTGGCCCCCTCCCTTCGGATTCACTGGGCACTGACCACTGGTCACTGTTCTTTCGCCCTACGCCGGCACCCGCCCCACCAGCAGATTCAGGTCGTGCGCAGACCCTCCCCCACTGGCTACTGCCTGACACCGACCACCGATTTGTCAAAGACCGAACGGGGTCCGATCTCCATGAGCGGCCCCACTATTATTCAGTATGTCACCAAACCAGGCGATTCCCGCGGAAAAATCAATCCGTTTCTCCCCACTCGCTGCCGCCCAACCGTTAAACATTCTCCCGCGGCCGGAGACGCTCAACGCCAGTGGCTCCAGGCGCCTGCCTGGTGGCCATCAGCCGCAATGCCCGTTCTCTCCCTGATTTCCCCAAGTTCGGCAAGGAGTTAGGTATGGTGTCCACGGAACTCCCAAACCGCGGAAAACGTCCGGAATGATTCGTCGTTCTTTTCAGAATTGACGAAAAAAACTGATTGACTTCGTCACAGGAGCCTCGTATAAGAAAAGATGTCTTGCGCTCGAGATGTGTCAAATGCCCAGGGTCGTGGTGAAAAGGTCCAGGGCCGAGCTCATCCGGAAGGTCGAGACGGGGAAGGCCGAACTCGCGAGGCCCTCTCCATTCCCATCCGAGTCCTCTTCCCGTGGGACCCAGAAAAAAAAACCGGAAAAGCGGTCGGAGATCGGGCGGTTTGAGCGGTTCTACCTACAGAGGCATTCGAGGAAAGCGCTGTACGCCCTCAAGCCGGGTCAGTGATCGACAATAGAGGGTTGCTCGGGACGGGCAACTCGTGACACGGGTCATGGCGGCCCTCATGCTCAGCGGCTGGCTCCGGCACAGTGCATGGCGGGGTCTTTTTGCGCGACGGACCCACTGCGTCAACAGCTTGAAGCGGCTCGGCATCAGAATTTACAACGAGCACGATGTGGTCGGCTCTCTTTCCTTTAGGAATTCGGCCCGAGTAGGTGCGTCACCCAGCCCACAACAGGATCGTTGGATTCGATCACTTTGGATTCGTCGAGAGTCCAACCATGAGCTTACACTCACGCCTCGCGCCCGGCCGTCTGCTCCGCTCGCTTCGCCTTCTGGCGACGATGAAACGCCAGCGGCCCATCATCGAGACTCTCGAGGCGCGGACGCTGCTCTCCCAGGGCCTGATGATCACGGCGGTCACGCCGACACTGGTGATCAACTCGACGTTCGACCACGTTGACGTCACGTTCACCGAGGCCATCAATCCGACGACCTTCACGACGAACGACGTGAGCCTGACCGGTCCGCCGGACGTGGGGAGTGAAAGTGTTCCAGACGCGGTCGCGATCGAAGGGGGCGCCACCCACGTGGTCGGGGCAACGCCAGGCTTGACGTCGCGCTTCCAGACCTCCCTGACAGCCGCCGACGGGGCGAGGCTGCAAACCCCCGGTGGTTTAACCGTGGGGCACCCTCCACTTATCATCGCTTTTGATGCTCTCGCGGGCGGGCAGATGTGGACGATTCCCCGAGGGGCCGAACCCGATGGAGGCGACGTCCATTTCGATGCGTCCGGGCGTTTTCTCGTGGTCAGCGACGATGACGAGAGCCAGTCTCCACTGCTCGCGATGCCCGGTGGAACTGCGCTCGAGAGGATGAAACCACCAAGCGCTCTTGGGCCCGATGCGCGCGAGATGGTGACCCAGCTTCCCGCGTCATGCACCGGGGGAGGAATCAACTGCCTGATTCGTCGGGGCGAAGATCGCCCGATGTTGCCTTTCGGGGAAGACATCATGCCCTACCGTGCGGATCGGTTCGAGTTCAGCACCGACGGCAAATTTCTGGCGTCAGGCAGTTTCGGGGACACCATTCCTACTCTTTCGGAGTTGAGCATGGTGTCCTTGCGTCAGGAAAGCTTTGGGAAGGAGGAAGAGACTCGAACTCTGAAACCTTTCGTTGAAACCCTGCGGGTACGAATCCCGCCTGGCAAAGCTGGACCAGCAGCCAGAAGCGAGTCTTGCGTGGTGGTGGGGCGACCCATCCTGCGAAGCGTAGACAGTGAGGTCAAAGGTCGTGTGATTGAGCCCCGAAAGTACAAGACGC
>JBAUOX010000525.1:0-5852 GCA_049579985.1 Isosphaeraceae bacterium
TTGGTATCACCAAAACGACAACGCAAGATCCCGCGGGCGGCACCAAGGTCACCCGCGTTCTCCCTCCGGATCAAGTCCGTGCTATAGTATGCAGGCTCGATCAAATCGGCAACCGCCGGGCGTCGAAAATCGCGGAAATTTTCCGAGACTCCTCGCTGATCTCCACCGCGGCCCCACGTGTTACATCGCAAGTGGTGATATACAAGGGACTTGGGTGCCATGCTCACGTCTTCGTGAGCATGTCCCAGCGAGTCCTGGAGCCGGGGCACTCCATGCTCACGGCCGCGTGAGCATGGCACCCAAAGAGGATCCGAACCGCGGTGGAGATCGGCGAGGAGTGTCAATTTTCCCGGTGCTCTCCTCCACTCACGACAACTCACTTTTTGCCTGGAGTCTAGCCGTTTTGACCATTGACTAACATGGCCTCGGTCGTGAGGATTATCGTTATGAGGAAGGACTTCAGCGATGACGGTTGGGACTCCCCCTGAATTCGTTTGTCCGCAAGGCCACCGCTGGCGGCTCGACGACCACCCCGCGGGCCGGTCCGACGATGAGAGACTGCGATGTCTCATCTGCGGCGGCTACGCCCTGCCCGCCGCTCGACCGATCGGCGGGGGAGAGGGCCCATCGGGGCAGCCGCCGCGCCACAGCTCGAACCCGCCTCCGGGGACGCCCACGTTCCCCGCGATCCCAGGGTACGCGATCCTCGGTGTCTTGGGACGCGGTCGGGCAGGCGTGGTCTACGAGGCGCGTGAGCTGGCGCGGGATCGTCGCGTCACCTTGGAGGTGATCGAATCCGAGCGGAATGGGGCCTCCGGAGACAATGGCCTCGTCCACCTCGACGCCGGTGCGACGCGGCTGCATCACCCGAACATCGTCCCCGTCCTCTCGTGCGGTCGTCATGACGGAGCCGAATTCCTGGTCTCTGAGTTCGTGAAGGGAGAGAATCTCCGCGAACACCTCGAAGGAGGGCCGCTTCCCGTCCTGACGGCGGCCGAGGTCGTCGAGACACTCGCCCGCGCCGTCCACGAGGCGCACCGGCTGGGCTTCCGCCACGGGGACCTTACCGCCGCCCGGGTCCTGCTCGCACCGTCGCATCCCCCCCGGTTCGTGGACCCCGATCTGGGCCATCTCTGCGAAGAGAATGGTCGCGAGCTGATCCCCAGGATCACGGGGTTCGGCATGGCCGGCGCCCCGGGAGCGGGGCGGGACTCGGACTCGTCGGTCGCGGCGGACGTCTTCGGGCTCGGGTCGATCCTGTTCGAGCTGCTCACCGGCCAGCCGCCGCGGGACGCGGAGTCGATCGATCGGGGAGCCGCACCGCCGAGCGCGCGGAATCCGAAGGTGCCGAAGGATCTCGAGGCGATCTGCCTGGCCTGCCTCGATCCCGACCCCGCCCGCCGCCTCGCCGACGCCGGGCTGCTGGCCGACGCACTCCGTCAGTTCCTCGACACGTTCGTCACCCATTTCCAGTGCAGCCGATGTTCCAAGGGGATCAAATCCAAGAAGCCGCTCCAGGTTGGGACGACGCTCGTCCGCTGCCCCAGTTGCGGGGCGCAATCGCTCGTGGAACCCTTGGGGGGGAAGGCCCCCTCGCCATCGTCTCCCGAGCGGATCGAGAGGCACGATCCGGCCCCGGCCACGCCGGCCCCGGAGACGCATCACGATCCGGCTCCTTCGAGTACGCCCGAGGCGGGCCGCCTCTCTCCTTCCCGGCCTGCCGCCCCTCCGACCGCCCCCGACAATTCGAACGGTCCCGAGGCAGGATGGGACAGCACGTTCGCGGTGCCCAAGGGGCCGGCGGGCCGGGAGTCCACTCCGGTGCCGTCGTCGACACCCCGCTCGACCCCCTCCGGCTTCCAGGCCGCGGGGCTGCCGATCGTCAGTGGCTACGTCCTCTTGAGCGAACTGGGCCGGGGCGGGATGGGAGTGGTCTATAAGGCGAAGCACGAGAAGCTGAAGCGGATCGTCGCCTTGAAGATGGTCTCCATCCACCCGCAGGACGGCTCGCAGGGCTTTGTGCGGTTCCAGGCCGAGGCCGAGGCGGTCGCCCGTCTGCATCACCCCAATATCGTCCAGATCTTCGAGGTCGGTGAGCAGGACGGATCGCCCTACCTCGCCCTCGAATTCGTGACGGGGGGAACGCTGAAGAACCGGCTGGACGGCCGGCCCCAGCCCATCCGGGCGGCCGTGCAACTGGTCCAGCAGCTCGCACGGGCCGTCCACGCGGCCCACCAGCGCGGCATCGTCCACCGCGACCTCAAGCCGGCCAATATCCTCCTGCAGCCGACGCCGCCGGCCGAGAACTGGTATGCCGCGTCGGCCGGCGCGATCGAAGCCAACCAGGTGTACGGGGTGCCCAAGGTCAGTGATTTCGGAGTGGCCAAACGGATCGATGACGGTGAGGCCCCAGGCTGCTACGGCGGTATCGTCGGCACGGCCGTGTACATGGCCCCGGAACAGGCCAAGGGGCAGCCCGAGGAGATCGGGCCCGCCGCCGACATCTACTCCCTGGGCGTCATCCTCTACGAGATGCTGACGGGGCGCCCGCCGTTCATCTCCTCGTCGGCCGTCGACGTCCTGAGGCAGCTCCGCTCCGATCCCCCGGTCCCGCCGCGCCAGCTCAGGCGGGAGATACCCCGCGACCTGGAGGCGATCTGTCGGCGTTGCCTGGAGAAAGATCCCCGTCAACGCTACCCCACCGCCCAGTTGCTCGCCGACGACCTCGGCTCCTTCCTCGAAGGCGAGCCGGTCCGGGCTCGTCCCCCGAGGCCCGTCGAGCGGTTGTGGAACTGGTCCCTCAAGAACCCGGTCCCCTCGACCCTGCTGCTGACCATCTCCGCGGTCCTGTTATTCGGGCAATGGAGCCTGCACCGCCTCGCTGACCAGATGGTGGAGTCGACCACCAAGGAGGGCGCGGCCCAGCAGACCGAGCTGATCAAGGTCGTCAACTCGCTGTATAGCGACGTGGCCGCGAGGGCCAAGAACGCGGGCGTCGTGGTGAGTCACAAGTATCCCGAGTTGGCAGGCTCCATCCCCATCCCGGCGAAATTCACTATCGAGCTGGGCCAGCGGATGGTGGATCTCGCCGGGAGCGACGATCACGGCAGGGGGCTGGACCAGAGCTTCTTGCAACTGAAGCTCTACAGCGACCACCCGTTCCAGCGCCGGAACGACAGCCCCCCGAAATACCAGTTCGGCAAGGACGCGCTCGCGTTCTATCGGGACGCGGGGAACAAGGACCGCCCCTTCGACCGGATCGAGAAGACCCGCGCCGGCGCCAGGGTCCTCCGCTACGCCACGCCGCTGATCATGGAGGAGCGATGCCTGAAATGTCACAACGATCCCAAGCTCTATGAACTCGACGAGTTCCGCAAGACGGACTGGAAGGCCGGCGACATCCGGGGCGTCCTGGAGGTCGTCTGCCCGCTGGCAGACAACGCCGAGCAGACACAGAAGATGCTCCTCTACACCTATCTGCAAGTGGGCGGCACGGGCGCCGCGGTGCTGACCCTGTCCTGGGCCGGCCTCATGCTTGGGAGGCGGAGACGTCGCGTCTGACCGGCGCGACACCGCCGGTATGGCTCCGCGCCGGTGGCCTCATTCCTCGATATCCGCAGGCGGACGGTCCGTTGGAAGGAGGGGTTCTCGTTGCAATCGTGCCCAGGCCGCGGATCAGTGCTCGAGCACGCGGCCGTCTCTCATGCGGATGACCCGCTGGGCCGCGGCGGCGACCTCCGGGCTGTGGGTGATGATGATGAGGGTCAAGCCTTGTCGCTGACGGAGGTCGTCGAGGAGTTGGAGGATCTCGTTCTGGCTCCGGCTATCGAGATTACCGGTAGGCTCGTCGGCCAGGAGGAGGGAAGGTTCATTGGCCAGGGCGCGGGCGATAGCGACTCGCTGGCGCTCGCCGACCGAGAGGTGCATCGGACGGTGGTTCCGGCGATGGGTCAGGCCGACCTGTTCGATCAGCGCCTCCGCGCGCTCGACACGCTGCCGACGGCCTAGCGTCGTCTCGAACATGGGAACCTGCACGTTCTCGACCGCGCTCAACGTGCTCAGGACGTGGAAGGACTGGAAGACGAACCCGACCTCCCGGGCGCGGTACCGGTCTCTGTCGATCCGGGACAGTGGAGTGCCCCGGAAGTAGATTTCGCCTCCGGTCGGTCGGTCGAGACCGCCGAGCAAATGCAAGAGCGTGCTCTTACCGCATCCGCTGGGCCCCATGATCGCGACGGCCTCGTTGCACTCCACGTCCAGGGAGACGGCTCGCAATGCCTGGACTTCGCCATCGGGATAGGTCTTGGTCAGCCCCTCGGCGCGGAGCAGCGGACTCGGTTTGACCGGGGATTCATTCATGGCGCAACGCCTCACTCGGATCGAGCGACGCGGCGCGTACGGCCGGGTAGATGCCTCCCAGGATGCTCAGTAGCAGGCCCAGGATGAGCCCCAAGAAGAGAACCGCGGGTGGCAAGTTGGGGTCAATGAACCCCCGGGCCGTCGGTGCCAGGAGCAAGGCGCGCAGTCCGACCACCGCCAGCACCATCCCCAGCGCCGCACCGAACAGGCCGAGGCACACCGACTCGCCCAGGATCAGGCGCAGCACGCGGCTGCGCCGCCAGCCGAGCGCCCGCAGGACGCCGATTTCCTGCGTCCGCTCGAACACTGTCATGATCATGGTGTTGAGCATCCCGACGGATCCGAGCAGCAGGGCAAGTACCGTCGTGGCCCAGGCCATCACCTTGGCGAGCCGGATCTGAACGTCGCGCTGCACGTAGTCTCTCGCCGGAGTCGCGGCCACACCGGGGAACTCGGCCTCGATCCGCTTCCGCAGGCCGGCGATCGCGACCGGGTCGGGCGACCGCGCCTGGACGGCGAAGCCGGTGACCTGGCTCTCCCGGCCCATCATCCGCTGGAGCGTGGCCAGCGGTACGACCAGGGCGCCGCTGTCGAAGAGACTGTCGCTCTCGTAGATGCCGACCACCCGGAACGGCTCCCCCGCCACGTCCAGCTTGTCGCCCACCTTCTTGCCCAGGTTCAGGGCGAGCACGCGCCCCAGCATCGCCACATTCTTCTCGCCCGGTTCGAACGCCCGGCCCTCGAGCATCCGCAAACCCCGGAAGAGGAGGCTGCCGCACTCCCACCCGTTGATCAGGGCGCTGGCGATGCCCGCCTCCTCGAAGCCCACCGTGTCCATCAGCGTGGCTGCCACCTGGGCCACGCCCTCGGTCCCCCGCAGCTTGTCGCCCAGCTTCTGGTCGAGGTTGCTGGAGAGTTGGTTGCTGATCCCGGCACGGACGACGAGCAGGTCGATCCCCTTGCCGACAAAGATGGTCAGGAACGATCGCTCGAAGTTCGAGGCGATGCCGACGAGGTCGAGCACGGACGCAATGGCCACGGCCAGGCCGGTCGCCGTCAGCACGGTGCGAGTCCGCCGCCGCAGCACGTTGCGAAGGATCAAGGTGATGAACCGCATGAAGCGAGTACCCTCGGGGTCGGCCCGTCCTTTCCCGGCGGGCCCGGTCAATCCGGGACTCGCCCCACCAGCACGTAACCCAGCCCGCGCCACACTTCGTGATACTCGACTTCGGGCAGAACGCGCCCGGCGATCGACCTGACGTCCAGGTTCCGGAACCGCTCGACCATATCGGTGAAGCTGTCGCCAAGGTGCATGAGCCGTGACACGATCCAGCGATCGAGGGCCGGCAGCCCCAGTTTGTGGCCAAGCATCCGGTCGGTCAAGTCGGGCATCTCGTCGGAGATGACAATCGTCGCCCCGGGGCGGCCCACGCGGATCATCTCCCGCAACGCACCTTCCGGGTCGTTAAAGTAATTGAAGGCTCCGATGCTCA
>JBAUOX010000526.1:0-5190 GCA_049579985.1 Isosphaeraceae bacterium
AGAAATTGCCTCTTTACCTGGGGCTCTTTGAGTTCGTTCATAATGTTCGAAAACGGGGCAAAGCGTTGCTGGGTGCGCTGATTGAACTGCTAGTCACGCCAACCCCCCGAAACGCAGGATGAGCCAATGTTTAACATGGACACACTCCTTTGGTAACCGGGGCCGTCATCTTAGGAGTAATCGGTGTCAGTTCGTTTTTCACAGAAAAACGAACTGACACCGATTATCGCGCGAAACCGCCGGGCGAGAAGTTCGAGAGTGGCGAGCACGTCGTCGAGCGAGGTCTCCCGCTCGAGGTGAGGCATCCCCGCCGAGAGCTCCCGGCAATCCATCCCCCGCATGGCCCAGTTATTACTGCTCGCTGCGCCCCGGCCGGGGAACTGATTCACGGGCGAGCTATTGGCCCAGGCGCCGGCTGAGCTCCTGGGCATCGTGGTTGCCGAGCTCCACTGCGGCCTGGGCGTTTGAGACGGCCGCCTTCCGATCGCCGCGAGCTTGGTGGATGAGGGCCAAATTGAAGTGGATCACCCCCAGTGTCGTCCGGCTGGAGGTGTTGGACCGTGCCAGCTCCAGGTCGGCGACGGCGTCGGTGTTGCGGCCCTGACGGTAGTGGATGATGCCTCGGTTGAGCGCGGCATCCGTAAGCATCCGATTGAGCGTCAACGCCCGGCTGTAATCGGCGAGGGACTGGTCAAGTTGGCCGAGTGCCTGGTAAGCCAGGGCCCGGTTATAGTAACATTCGGCCGTCTCGGGGGAGAGCGCGACACAGACGCGGAAGGCATTGACCGCCGGGTCAAATTGCCCGAGCCGATAGGCGCACAATCCCTGGTAGAAGTTCAACCAGAAGTCCTGTGGCCGGAGATCCAGGCCCAGTTGGAACTGCTCGGCAGCGCGCTTGAGCTGTCCGGATCGCAGGTAGGACCTCCCCAGATCATAATGCTCCCGGGCCGACCGTGGCTCGACCCTGGGGAGGGAGTCAGAGTTGGCCAGCCCTAGTGCACTGGTGTAGACGCGACGGTCGCGCTTGAGCGCGGGGCTGGGTCCAAGGAGGGTTTCCGCCTCGTCGATGATCCGGAGGGCCTCCTTCTTCGCTTCCTCGGCCTCCGGTTCGGTCGCGAATCGCACGCGGAACGCAGCCCAAACGACCGCGAGATCCAGCAGATCGGTCCGGACCGTGCGATCGGACTCGGTCTCGCTCTGGCCACTGACGGGGCGCGTGAGTGAGTCGCGAGCCTGCCAGATGATTGGAACGAGGCGGATGAGCGATTGCGCTTCCTCGGCAGGCGGCGCTGCGATGCCGTATCGGAGCCGGACGAGCTCGGCCAGACGGTGAAGCTCGTCGGCCTTCGCCTCCCTGAGCGCCAGAGCCAACTCTTCGTCCAGAGCGAGTCTCAGTGATCGCACCCGTGGGAGATACCCGGCAAGCGCCAGCCCCTGCCTCAAGACCTGGGCGGCATCGAGGGGCTGATGGCTATTGACGTACGCCCGGCCCTGGGCCAACGCGGCCTCGACGTTGTGGACCCGCTGGCGGTAGACGAACCAGCCGGATAACGCCGCCGCGGCAAGTGAGATAGCTAACACGGTCAGGATCAACCCGCGGGACAGCGCGGACGGACGCCGGCGCCGCCACTTGCGCCAGCGCTCAGCCCAGCTCCGGTTTGGCACCCCGCGCAACGGCAGGTTCCCCAGGTGCCGCCGCAGATCGTTCGCCAGACGCGCTGCGTCCGGGTAACGGTCGCGTGGATCGTGGCACAGACACTTGTGGATAATATCCGATAGGCCCACCGAGACCCGCGTGTTGCAGCGATGCAAAGGCGGCCAGCCGGTGCCGGCCGGCCTCGGCCCGCCGAGTGCCTGGTACAGCATCAGGCCCAGCGAGTAGATGTCAGCGCGGCCGTCGACCGCCTGGCGGACGGCGCGGCCTTCCCGCACTGCGGCCAGGGCACTTTCCTGTTCGGGGGACATGAACTCCGGCGTGCCGCCCAGCCAGGAGGGTGCCGTCCCGCCCACGGTGATTGGCCCCCGCGCCAGGTGGAAGTCCAGGAGCATCGGCTGGCCGTCGCCGGCGAGCAGCACGTTGGACGGCTTGATGTCCATGTGCACCAGCCCGCGGTCGTGGGCATACAGCAAGCCGTCGGCGAGGCAGGCCCCGATCGAGCTGATCGCCTCGACGTAGCCGCAGCGAGCCAGGAATTGGCGGAACGGTCCCCAGTTGGGCAGAGTGATCGGCAGCCGCGCCTGAAGCTGGTCGAGCGCCTCGATGAGCTGCTTCCCAGTCCGCTGGGTTGGCGGTTGATCGTTCACCAGCTCCAAGACCTGGGCCAGCGTGGCACCGCCCAGAAAGGGCATGCACAGGAATTGCAGGTTGCGGGCCTGGAGCACGTGCGCCGAGTAGAGCGGCACGATGTTCATGTGCTGCAACCGCGCCAGCGAGAGGTGCTCCTCGCGTCCGCGAGGGGTGACCTTCAAGACCACGGGCCGATCCGCCAGCGATGGCTGGGCGGCCAGGAAGACCCGGCCCGTCGCCCCGCGGCCGAGCTCGGCTAATAGACGGAATCCGGCCAAGACCTCCCCGACCTCGGGGAAGTCGATGGCACCCGGGGCTGAATCCAGGAGGCGCTGGCAATTGAGGAGGATCGCCAGCTCGTCCCGCCATTGCGGGAACCGCCGGGCAATCTCGGCTGGGTCCACCTCTAGCCCCGCCTCCTGACGAAGCGCGACTTCCTCGTAGATCAGCCGGATCGCCGCCTCGTCGCCGAGCTCGGGATGGTGGGCCAGGATGTCCTCGGTCAGGGGACGTTCGCCCCGACGCCAGGCCGCAACCATCATCTCGACCTGCTGAGTCGCCAGCGAGCCAGACGTATCAAAGCTGGCTGGCCCCTCGACTACCTGCGCCGCGCCGGGTCTGGCCTGCGATTCCCTCGGATCGGGCGGGTCGGTGGACATGGCCATACCTCCGCGCTGCAGCCGCCGCTCACTGCCCGGGCGAGTTTTCCCTCTCTTGCGTGGCGGCCAACCGCTTCGCCAGCTCGTAGAGGATGCGGCGCACACTCGACTCGTGCAGCCCGGTGCGGGCTGCGATCTCGGCCAGCGGCAGGCCCTGCCGCTTGAGCTCGAGCAGCTCGTGATGGGCCGGGGGGCATAGGTCCGTCAATGTCTCCCACAACTCATCGGCCTGCACGACCTGGCTCGGCCGCGGCTGGCCGGTAGCGGCCAGCGCGGACGCTTCCTCTTCCAAGAATGGCTGCTCCCGCTCTAGCGCGGGGCCATGGCGTCGACAATGGTTGACGAAATGGTTGTGCGTCACCCGCGCCAGAAACGCTCTCAGGTGGTCTTGGTCGTCGAACTGCCACTCCGCCTGACGCAGGCCTTGCAGAACGTCAGCCCAGACCGACTGGACAACGTCCATCGAGTCGAACTTGGCGCGCAATGGCGGAGTCAGTCGCCGCCGGACCATCGCCCGAAGGAACGGCTCGTAATTGCGGAAGACCCGCTCCGCGGCCTCGGATTCGCCGTTGGCCAGTTTCTCGAGCAGGGTATCGAGCGAGGCGGTGCTCATGGTTCTCCCAGGCTCCAGAGGTTCGGAAAACCAGCGAATCGGGCGAGTTCCTCTTCGGCGTCTTCCGCGGGAGCGCCGTTCGGCTCATCGCGCGCCCGCCACCGGCGGAGGGCGACTTCCACCGCCAGGGTCGTCAGCGCCGTGGCCGCGACCGCGGGAACCAGGTTGGTCGTCTCGCGCAAGTCGGTCAGCTCGGCACCCAAGCTCTCAAACCGATCGAGGAATCGATCGATGGCGTTCTCAACGAACGACCGGTCGAACGGCAAGAACTCGGTGAGCAAATCGGAATACCGCAGGGAGGGCATCTCCACGTCGCCGGCGCCGGTCTCGATATCCAGGGATTCGGTTTCTGGCAATGCTCCAGCTTCCCAGCCGCCGAGCACCTCACCAGTCAGGGCAGGATTCGCGGCGATCGTGGCATGGGAGACAGCAGCCCTTGCGGGTGACAAGTACAAGCCCTCGGTCTGAGGCGCGTGCTCCAATGGACTGTCGAACGCCGGACGAGCAATGGCAAGCCCGACTGCAATGTTGGGTGCGGCAGCGAGCCCGGCGGAGCCGGCTCCCGCCCCGGTCGAGTCGGCGCCGCTCGGAGCAACCCCCGCTCCAGCCGAGAGAGCCCTGCTTATGAGGGCGTCGGGCACAGATCCAGAAGCAGAAGCCGCGCTGACTCCCTCGTCCGCAGGAGTCAGCTCGGCCTGTCTCGAAGAGCTGGTGCCGGAACTCAGATTCGTCGTCGCCTCATCCCCAGGGGTTTGTTGGGCCGCGCTCGACGACCCGATGCCGGAGCCACGATTCACCACCGCAGTCGAAGTCGTCTGCGGCAGGAGGGCGCTCGGACTCGGGGCGGTTACTCCCAGGCCGCTGGTAGTGCCCTTGCTCGCCAACGGTGCGGAAGCGGCAGTCGGAGTCGTCTGGGCCAGCTCTGCGCTCGGACTCGCTGTGGTTTCTCCGAGGTCGCTGACAGTGCTGGCGCCGGGCGCCGATGTGGGGCCAGCGAAATCGGAAGAGGATGCCGTACCCTGGGCTTGAGCTCCCGACAATTCGCCATCGTTCGCAGCGGCATAGACGACATTCACCACGCTTACACTCCAATCGCCCGGCGAGTCGGTGCCACTGGCATTGGCCTGGGAAGCGTTTACCGACATCACGACAGCAGAATCCCCCACGAGCTGGCTGCTGTTCCCGGTCGGCAGATCTTCCGCTCCCGAACTACCCCCCAGGGCGCTCAGGAGCCTCCGGTCCTCCAGGCACTCCAGCCGGACGGAGACCGCCAACGAGGGGCGGAAGGCCAAACCACGACGAGATCTCATGGATGGTGTCTCCTGGCAGGTCATCTCATGACAACTGCATGATCGTTGGGTGAGTCGCGTCTTGATTTCCCGGACCTTGCCACTTACTGGTGAGTTCGAAAAATACCATTCGATCACCGTCAACAAACTCGAAACCGGGGATGACGAATCGCGTGGCGCGGGATCGGATCTAGACCCGACCTCCCCGTGAGTTCCGTTCGATAGGATTCCGCGGGCAATGAAAAATCCCCCGCCCACGCAGAATCCGCGCGCCGGGGTATCGATTGCTGCCATAGCTGCAACTCCCTACCCATCGCGAGTAGAGAAGGAACTACTATTCTT
>JBAUOX010000527.1:0-1905 GCA_049579985.1 Isosphaeraceae bacterium
CGACAGAGCCGAGAACACAAGGTTCGCGTTCCTGCTACTCGATCTCGATCAATTCAAGATCATCAATGATTCCCTGGGGCACCACTCCGGAGACATGCTCTTGCAGCGGCTGAGCCCGAAATTGCGGGCGGCCGTGCGGAAGACGGACACCGTGGCACGCCTGGGTGGAGACGAGTTTGCCATCCTCTTGCCGGGCGCCACCGCCGAGGAAGCCATTCTGGTCTCGAAGAAGATCCAGAAGAGCCTCAGAACCCCCATGCTGATCAACAACCATTGGCTGGACATCGGCGCCAGCATCGGCATCGCGCTTTACCCCGAGCACGGCCGGGTTTGGGAAGAACTCCTCCAGCGTGCGGACATCGCCATGTACCAGGCGAAGCGGACCCATGGCGGCCACCTCGTCTATGCCGAAGGAACCAGCGACCTCTCAGGCCGTTTTGACTTGATGTTCGAGCTCCGCAAGGCGATCGAGACCGACCAGTTGCTGCTCTACTTCCAACCGAAGATCGACCTTCGGACCATGCGGGTCGATGGTGTCGAGGCGCTGGTCCGATGGCCCCACCCTCGGAGAGGACTCCTCGCTCCCGACGAGACTATCCCAGTGGCGGAACAATCAGGACTGATGAAGGCGCTGACTCTCTGGGTCCTCGATGCCGCCGTCCGCCAATCCTGCGAGTGGCATCGCGCAGGTATCGAACTCGACATGGCAGTGAACTTGCCTCCCGACACCCTGGTCGACCGGGATTTCCTCCAGGTCCTGGCCCGGAAGGAGGAGGCCGCCGATCTCGTGACCGCGCGACTTATCCTGGAGATCACCGAGGCCACGTTAGTCTCCCAGCCCGAACGATCGAGAGTCGCCCTGGATCAGATTCACGAGATGGGGGTTCGGATCTCGATCGACGACTTCGGGACCGGATACTCCTCGCTCGCCTACCTCAACGAACTCCCCGTCGATGAGCTGAAGATCGATCAAGGCCTGGTGCGAGGCATGGCCGCCAATGACCGGGGTGAGTGCATTGTTCGGATGATCGTTGAGCTGGGTCATAACCTGGGTCTTCAAGTGGTTGCCGAGGGGGTCGAAGGGCGCGAGGACTTGGAGTCCCTGATCGGCCTGGGATGCGATCACGCCCAGGGTTTTTTTTTCAGTCAGCCGCTGCCTCGCCGGGAATTTGAAACCTGGTATCGCGCGAGCGAAAAAGCGCGGTTTCGTGGGAACGCAAAAAGGTCAACGGTTGCTCGACGCTCCCGATATTCCTGCCTCGTCTGAGGATGGCTTACGGAATTTGAGGTCTCGGATCGCTTCGCTTGTCGAGGTCTAGCGTCCCGTCAACCCTCGATTGAAAGGTAAACAGGACCAACGGCAGCATGGCCACGACAAGTCTCCAAAGAAGAGTAAGATTAGGAGGAAGATTACGACCAGGAAGAGGATTAAGAGCACGATCGAGATTAAGAGTCGGACCTCATGCATTCGCCCAAAGAATGCTGCTTCGATCATGAACGACTGGAAGTCTATCAAGAATCGATCGCCTTCATTGCATGGCTCTCGGCGCTCCTGGACGGAACGGTGCGAATCGGTGAAGTCAAAGATCAGTTGGACCGGGCCTCCACTTCGATCCCGCTCAATATCGCCGAGGGCAACGGCAAATGCGCGCCGAAGGATCGCTGCCGGTTTTTTGATATCGCCCATGGCTCGGCGCTCGAATGCGCCGCTGGTCTGAACATTTTGGTCGCCAAGGCGAAGCTAGAGCGGTTTACATTCGCATCGCCCACATGCAGCCCACAACTGCGGATTCACGGGTTGCAGACCATCGGTGTTTTCCCCAGCCGCGTAGCGGCGTCAGTTCATAGCCTGGAGGCGTAAGCCCCAGGATATCCCCAAGCGACCCTTGCGCTTCCCCGTTCCGA
>JBAUOX010000528.1:0-4399 GCA_049579985.1 Isosphaeraceae bacterium
AAGGGGCGTGATCGCGACACGTTTATTCACCTGATGGCCTGTGCCTTTGGTGATCGTGGGTGCTCGAGGCGCGGGCAACTGCTGGCCAATCACCAGCGCGAGCTGCAGGATATAGGCGTTATCGTTCGTGGCCAGGAACGTCGGCATGATGCTGGCCGTATCGACCTGGCTCACAAGCTGATTCACACCCGACACCACGTTCGTCAGGCCGGGGTTCGGTGTTTCGGTTGAGATCAACACCGAACTGAACATATGGTTGAGCATCAGGACGTTGGCCGCGCTGAGCGAGGTATTGTGGACGATATTGCGCATCGCCAGGTTGTAGTTGGTCAGCACCCTGGCGTTGGGCGGAGTAGGTTGGATCTGGTTCATGATCTGGTTCAGACCAAGCTGGATCTGGTTGATCGTCTCGGGCGGCAAGTACCGGTCAGGCTGCAACGCACGGAGATTGGTTGGCATCTTCTGGATCCGCAGCTCTTTCTGCGGGAAGGTGATGGGCAGGGTCTGGGTCGTGTTGCTAGATCCCAGGAGGCTGAAGCCGCTGCCGGTGGTTGCTAGCATGATGCGGACTTCCAGTCCTTCGGGCGCGGGAACAAAACGGCGGCGGTCCATCGCGCGGATCTCCTTGGGGGGGAGAACAGGAAAATCTTCGGCAAAGCGAGGCTTTTGACGAGCCGCGGCTCATCACTCTAAGTGCCAGCTTCGCAATCCCGAACATATTGAAGGACAAAGCCTTGGAGCTCCGGGCAGGCCCGGCGATCCCGATCAGACCGAGGACGAAGGATCTTCCCGGAGACTTGATGCCGGGATGGTCCGTCGCTCGTTCTCATTGACGTGCCGATACGGTCCCCTGGTGAGGACTGGCGTTCTCTTACCACAATGCAGGACCTCTGGCTAGTGCGGGTTTGGCTCGCCAAGGAAACTTCGAAGAGCTCGGCGTTCCGCGGCCCGAAGGTCCCATTTTGTCGCTCCTTCCCTGTGTTCCTGGCTATTGAAGACGCTCGCGTCGGAAAGTCACTGTACCCGGAGCACGATCCGGCAAATCGCGCGATGACAAGGCTTGCGACGATTCCGGCCTGTTGCTCAGACCGACAGATTAAGATTCCTTGACGCCCGGCACGTATGATGGTCGGATCGACTCAACGTCATGGCCCGCCTCTGCCGGCTTTGTACCCCTCGTCGTCGAGATTCTCGCTCCGCGAAGCTCGCATCTCCATCCAACTCTGGAGTCACGCATTCATGCCCATTCGCTTCAAGAAGTTGTTGTTGATCGCTCTTTCCGGTTCCCTGCTCCCCCTCGCGCTCCGCGCCCAGGAACCGCCACCCAGCAAGCCCGCATCGAATGAGGCGACAAAACCCGCGACCAAGGAGGCCGCCAAGGCCGAGGCGGAGGCAGAGCCTGCCAAGGCTCTCACCGACCCGATCGATCGGATCAAGGGCGAGGGACTGAACCGGTCGCAGCTCATGGCGACGCTTTCCTACCTGACGGACGTGATCGGCCCGCGGCTGACGGGATCACCCAACCTCGAGCGGGCCAGTGAGTGGACCTGTCAGACCCTGACCAAGTGGGGTCTGGCCAACGCCCACCTTGAGGCCTGGGGACCGTTCGGCAAGGGCTGGACGCTCAAGCGGTTCTCGGCCCAGGTCATCGAGCCGCAGTGCATTCCGCTGATCGCGTTTCCCAAGGCGTGGTCACCCTCCACCGATGGCGCGCTCGCGGCGCAAGTCGTCTACTTTGACGCCAAGTCCGAGGCCGATTTTGCAAAGTTCAAGGGGAAGGTCAGGGGAGCCATCGTGCTCACCGGACCGCCGCGCGAGGTTTCCGCCGGCTTCGAGCCGCTGGCCAACCGCAGAACCGATAAAGAGCTGCTCGACCTGGCAGACGCTGGCGAGCCCTCGCCGTCCCGCTTCGGCATGGGGGGGCGACCCGGCAACCGGAATCCGCGCCAGAACCCCAATCAGGGCGGTCCACGGGACCGCGCTCCTGGCGGGGGTCCAGGCGCTAACTCACCGGGTGCGAATGCTCCGGGCGCCCCGGCGCCGGCTGGCAGCGGCCCGGCCGGTGCGCAGCCGTCCTCGCGGCGGAATCGGTTCGGCCCCGAGATGCGGGCACAGATGGAACTGGCTCGCAAGAAGTCCAAGTTCCTGGCCGATGAGGGAGCCGCGCTCCTGGTGGACTGCAGTACCAAAGGCAGTGGCGGCACGCTCTTCGTCGCCGGCGCCAGCGTTCCGGGAGCTGCCTTTCCCATGCCGGACCAGGCACCGACGGCCAGGGGGGTTTCGGCCTGGGACAAGGATGCGCCCAAGATCCCACCCCAGATCGTCGTCGCCAAGGAGCACTACAACCGCCTGGTACGCATGATCGAACAGGGCGAGAAGCTCAAGATGGTCGTCGACATCGCGGCGCAATTCCATGATGACGACCTCATGGCCTACAACACCATCGCCGAAATTCCCGGCTCGGATCTGGAGGACGAGGTTGTCATGCTGGGTGGCCACCTCGACTCCTGGCACAGCGGGACGGGCGCCACCGACAATGCGGCCGGGGTCTCCGTGACGATGGAAGCGGTCCGCATCCTCAAGGCGCTGGACCTCAAGCCGCGGCGGACGATCCGCATCGGTCTTTGGAGCGGCGAGGAGCAAGGTCTCCTTGGCTCACGCGCCTACGTGGCGCAGCATTTCGGTAAGGCCTATGATCCCACGGCCGCGATGATGGGCACCCCCGAAGCATCCTCGGAGAAAAAGGAATCGAGCAACGGAAGACCGGCCTTCCCGGATCCCAAGCCCGAGTACGCCAAGTTCTCGGCCTATTTCAACCTCGATAACGGGACCGGCAAGATTCGTGGAGTCTATATGCAGGGCAACGAGGCCGTCCGGCCGATTTTCCGCAAGTGGCTCCAGCCGTTCCGCGAGATGGGCGCCTCGACCTTGACCCTCTCCAATACCGGCGGCACCGACCATCTGTCGTTTGACGGCGTCGGACTGCCGGGATTCCAGTTCATCCAGGATGAGATCCACTACCGCACGAGGACCCACCACTCCAACCAGGATGTCTACGATCAAATCCAGGCCGACGACATGAAGCAGGCCGCGGTCATCCTGGCTTCTTTCGTCTACAACACCGCGATGCGCGACGAGAAGCTGCCCAGGAAGCCGGAATCGCGCGGATCTCGGTAAGTGCGCAACACAATGCGCGACCGCGCGGCCGCTTTGGCTCATCCGCGCGGCCGTTCTCTCTCCTTGCGTCTCGGCTCAATCAGGCATGGGATAGCGCCGATCGATATCGGCCAGGAAACGCTTGATCTGCCGGGTACCCGTGCGGTGCATTCTCGGGAACTGCTTCTGGAAGCAGATTTCGAGCCTCGTGAACACCCGCGGCCAGAGCGTCACGGCGCCCAGCAGCAGGAACGGGCTGCCGACTGGCCCGGGGAGCAAGATGCCGCCCACGCCGGCGACAAGCAGTAGCACTCCCACTTCCCTCGGAAGCACGCCGATCAACTCCGATTGTTCGTCGTTCCACGCAGTTGCCGGCGTGCGCGCATGATTCGCCGCCATCGTCGATCCCCCTTCGAGCGCCCGTCCCAACTTGATGGATGAATTCCCATCGCCGCGGACAATGGAACCTTCTTGAACCCGTTGCCGGGATTCCTCATGATCAGAATTTATGGATCCCTGCGAAACTTGGGTCGTACCCGGCGATTGGCTGCGGCCACCGGCTCCGGGGCGCTGGCATCGAAGACGACTGGGGCTTGATCGAGCACCCGTTCGAGCGCGTGGGCCGACTCATCCACGGCGTCTTCCGCCGGCTTGGCACGCCCGTCCGGCCACCACCCTTTGGTCGTCAGGCAAAGCACCAGAATGCTGATCCGGACGGTCCAGGCGGCCCAGCGCGGGTAGGCGACGTCGCCCCCCTGGGCCATTCTCGTTCTGTAAAAAAGCTCGAAGTCCTGGACCATCAAGTCGGCAGCGGTGAGCGCGAGTACGGCTGTGCCGAGATACGCAATCCAGCGATAGCGGTTCATGATTTCCACGATCACCGCGCTCAAGAACAGCAACATGGAGATCGACAGGAAAAGGCCGAGGATGATGCGGACCGGGTCGGACTGGCTGGCTCCCGCGATGGCCACAACATTGTCGAGGCTCATGATGAGGTCGGCCATGGCGATCCGCGTGATGGCCTTGAGCAGCGAGGTTGGCGGTGGCTTGGTCGAGTCGGTCGAGTCGTCGTGCTCCTGGATCAGCTTGCAGGCAATCCAGGCGAGCAGTAGAGCACCGGCGAACCGAAGGCCGGGAAAGAGGAGCAGGTGGGCGACAACCAGCGTGAGCGCCACGCGCATCACGATCGCCATTCCGCAACCCCAGAGCATCGCCTGTCGCCGTTGCCGGGCCGGCAGGAGGT
>JBAUOX010000529.1:0-1919 GCA_049579985.1 Isosphaeraceae bacterium
GTGCTATAGTTGCTCACCTGAGAGAAGGGATGACAACCGAGGAACAAAGACAATGGCAGAGCTTCGACTCGATCCAATAACTCACCGATGGGTGGTCTGCGGGAAAAGACGGGTGATGGCGGATTTCAACGACGCAGAGGCCATTTGCCCTTTCTGCCCGGGCAACGAGCACTTCACCCCACGGGCGATCCGGGAACTGACCGACGGCGAGGGCGCATGGACCGTCAGGGTGTTTCACGATCGCGCGCCTATCTTCCTCGTCGAGGGTGAGGAAGACCGGCAGGCCGTGGGCATGTTTGACCGCATGAACTCGATTGGCGCGCACGAGATAGTGGTTGAGACCCCAAAACACGGGGTGACGCTGGCGGAACTTCCGGTCTCGCAGGTGGCAAAATGCCTCGGTCTGTATCGCGACCGTATCCTGGACCTCAAGCGCGACATCCGGCTTCGCTATGTTTCTGTTTACAAGGATCAGGGGCATGTCGGAGTGAACGAGCATGGCCATAGCCACTCGCAGGTATTGGCGTCGCCGGTTCTACCCCAGTTTTTGGAGCTTGAATTCCGGTGGAGCAAAATGCATTTCCAGAGGAGAGAGCGGTGCCTTCTTTGTGACTGCGTTCAACAGGAGATTCAGGAAGAAAAACGGGTGGTGGACCAAAACGGCGAGTTCATCGCGGTTTGCCCTTTTGCTTCGCGGTCGCCGTACGAATTGTGGGTGCTGCCGATCCAGCACTCCTCCTCTTTTGAAAAAGACCTGACAGACCCGGTCCGCTTGAAGTCGCTGGCATCGTTTTTCAAGCCCTGCCTCCAGAAAATCGAGAAGATCTCCTCAATTCTGCACTTCGTAATCCACACCGAGCCTAACCTCGCCGCCCACAAGCCGACCAAGGATTGGTGGAATACGGTGCCGGATGACTACCACTGGCACATTGAGATTCATCCGGATGTGGAGGGCGAACGCCGGTATCTGGGCAGTGAAGGGTTCTACTTCAACCCGATTCCAGCAGAGGATGCAGCGCTGGTGCTTCGCGCGCTGCAACCCGAATCTGGGGCCGCGCCGGCTTTGACGCCTTGCCCAGTGAAAGCTTGATGGGGCGAGAAGATTTGTCTGCCGCATTTTGAATTACTGAGAATTGCAGAATTAAGTGAATGTACCCCCTCGCCCCCGACCCCACTGCCCCAAGGGGGCGAGGGGAGAAATAAGCCGAGTTTTTGCCCTCGCCCCCTCGGCGGAGAGGGTATCCGTCAGCCGACGGACGGGTGAGGGGGTTGGTCCGTCACGATACTATGTAACCGTCAGTAGAATCACGATCGAAAGGAATGCTGATGACAATCGAGAGGCGTACCCTCCCGGGAATCCAATTGGTCGTCTTCGACTTGGACGGCACAATCGCGGACACGAAACGAGACTTGGCGCTCAGTGTTAATGCCATGCGGGGGTTTCTAGGTTTGGGTCCGCTACCTCTCGAAACCGTCACGTCTTACGTCGGACACGGCGTGACCGTTCTGATCAAAAGGGCGCTGGGCGATCAAGCCGCCGATGGCGATGTTGAGAAGGGGCTGAGGTTTTTTCTGGACTACTATGCCCGGCACCTGCTCGATAACACCGTGGCTTTCCCGGGAGTGCCCGAAGCTTTGCACCAGTTACGGAATCGAAAGCTCGCTATCCTGACAAACAAGCCGACAAAACCCAGCCGCGAAATAGTCGCCGGCTTAGGACTCGCTCGGTATTTCTTCGAGATCTATGGCGGAGAAAGTTTCAGCCTGAAAAAGCCCGATCCGATGGGGATTAAGGCTTTGATGAGCGTTTCGTCAACCCCCGCTGAGCAAACGCTCATGGTCGGAGATTCCGAGACTGATGTGCAGACGGGCCGCAACGCAGGCGTGTGGACATGCGGCGTAACTTACGGATTCGCACC
>JBAUOX010000530.1:0-2799 GCA_049579985.1 Isosphaeraceae bacterium
TGCGCCGACCGCGCGGTCGCTGTGCCGCCGCCGGAGCCGATCACCCCGCCCAGCATCAGCCATAGCCAGTCGCGCCGATCCAGAAGCGCCGATTTCGATTCGGCTTCGCCGTGGTGGACTCGCATGATCAACCAGCCATTTCGAGCTCGCCCCAGGTCTCCCCGACTCCCGCAATTCCAGCATATCCAACGGAGCAGACGCCGGAAACATGCACATTTCCGCCGCGCTTTGCTCGCGGGATCTGGACTTCCTGGGGGGGGCGCGACGACTGGCAGCAAGCCCACTCCATACATCTTCATGCTCGAATCGAATCGCGGGATGCCACACGGTTCCGGGAAACCTGCACGAAGACGCAAGGACCGCCAGGATTTCGTAGGCCAGCCTCATCGACCCAGGCCAGCCAGGCGCACTCGCCGCCGCACGAACCCCGGTGTGCGCGGTTGCGCCGGGCCAAGGGTGGTGTTAGAATGGGCGTGGACGAAGCCTATCGATCTGATGATTACCATGACGATCCCGTTGGATCGAAGCGAGGACTGATGGACGGACCAGGGGGTTCCATCACTCACTGGGTGGGCGACCTCAGAGGCGGCGACCTGGCGGCGGCCCAGCCACTCTGGGAACGCTATTTTGGCAGGCTGGTCGTCCTGGCCCGGGGGAAGCTAGAGCGGCAGCGCCATCCTCGAGCAGAGGCCGACGAGGAGGACGCCGCCTTGAGCGCATTCAACAGCTTTTGCGTGGGAGTCGCCCAGGGAAGGTTTCCCCAGCTTGCCGATCGCGAGGATCTCTGGCGAATTCTCATGACCATTACGGTGCGCAAGGCCTACGCCCAGGTTCAGCGCCGGAAACGACTCAAACGCGGCGGCGGGCGGGTCGTGGAAGAGGCCGCGCTGCGGGGCCCGAAGGGCGACTCGCCGTTTGACGCGGCGTCGGCTGCGGGACTCGAAATGATCGCGGGAGACGAGCCCACGCCCGAGTTCGCGGCGATGGTGGCCGAGGAATACCGCCGGCTGCTCAACGCCCTCGAAGACGACGGGCTGAGGCAAGTTGCGATCAGCCGGATGGAAGGGTACACCTGTGACGAGATCGCAGCGCAGCTTGGCTGCGCCCGCCGGACCGTGGCCCGGCGGCTGGACCTGATCCGCAAGACCTGGCTGGCTCACGTCGAGGTGGCCTGATGCTCGCCGACCCTCCTCAGGGTGAGGATCTTGACTCGCCGCTGGCTCGAGCTCGGCGCGTCCACGAAGCGTGCGAGCGCTTCGAGTTCGACTGGAGAAGGGGTGGCCAGCCCCGGCTTGAAGACTTTGTGGATGCAAGCTGCCCGGAAGATCGACCCGCACTCTTCAGCGAGCTGCTCCCTCTGGAGATCGAGCTCCGCCGCGAACGCGGCGACCGCCCCTGCTCCAACGAATACCTTGCGCGGTTCCCGGACCTGGAGAACGTGATCGTGGAAACGTTCCGCGATCCCGAGCTGGCCGCTGGCGATTCGCCTGTGACCGCGGCATGGAATTCCGACACGCTCGGCGCCGACTCGCCAGGCGAGCCCGCGTCGGGACGGCCGGTACCGCCGGGTGAAGAACGCGTGGGCGACTACCTCTTGCTGGAGGAAATTGCCCGGGGTGGCATGGGGATCGTTTACAAGGCCAGGCACCTCGGGCTGAAGCGGCTCGTGGCGCTGAAGATGATTCTCTCGGGCGCGCTGGCGACGCCCGCGGAGCGAGCCCGGTTCCGCCGCGAGGCCGAGCTGGCCGCGAACCTCGATCATCCCAACATCGTGCCGATCTATGAGGTCCGCGATCAGGACGGCATGCTCTTCTTCTGTATGAAGCTGGTCGACGGGGGCAATCTGGCGCAGCATCTTTCCACGTTTGCGCGCGATCCGCGGGCCGCCGCTCGCCTGGTGGTCACCCTGGCCCAAGCATTGCATTACGCGCATGGCAAGGGATTCATTCACTGCGATCTCAAGCCTTCGAACGTTTTGATCGACCGCGACGGCCTGCCGCAGATCACGGATTTCGGCCTGGCGCGGCGGACTGCCCAGGACAGCTCGCTGACGGCCACCGGGGCCATCCTCGGCACGCCCAGCTACATGGCGCCCGAGCAGGCCGCCGGCCAGCGGCAGTCGATCGGGCCCGCGACCGACGTCTACGGCCTGGGCGCCATCCTTTACGAGGTCCTGACCGGCCGGCCCCCCTTTCGCACCTCGACCATGATGGAGACCGTGCTCCAGGTTCTCGAGCGCGACCCGGTTGCCCCGCGTGAGCTCGTCCCCGGCCTTCCTCGTGAGCTCGAGACCATCTGCCTGAAATGTCTCGAGAAGATGCCCGAGGACCGCTATCCCACCGCCCAGGAACTGGCCAACGACCTGGAGCGATTCCTTCAGGGAGACGTCGTCGAAGCGACCGGTGTCTTCCAGAAGCTCCGCCGCTGGACTCGCCGCGAGCCCGAGGTCGTCTCGCGCATCGGCGGACTCTCGCTCGTGGCCCTTCTGACCGAGTTCAATCACCAGGTCCTCTCCCAAAAGACAAACGACTGGGTTCACTACGAAGTCCAGGGCACGCTGCTGCTCTGGGCGGTCTCCGCGCTTCTGTTCCAGCTCCTCTGGCGCCGAGGCTGGCGATCGGACCGCGTGCGAATGCTCTGGTCGTCGGCCGACCTCATCTGCTTGACCCTGGCCCTGAAGCTGCTCAACCGGGTGGAAAGCACGCTGCTCGTGGGCTACCCGCTGATGATCGCCGCGTCCGGGCTCTGGTTCCGGGTCAACATGGTTTGGTTCACCACGGGGCTGGCAATCGCCTGCTA
>JBAUOX010000531.1:0-4765 GCA_049579985.1 Isosphaeraceae bacterium
CTGCTGCGCCTGTTATTACTGGGCTCGGGTTATGCGATGGGACTCGTCCGCACCGGAGAGGAGCAAGGGACCGGCCGCACGGTCGTGCAGCTCACCCCGCTGGGCCGCTACGTCCTGGCCATGGGCCCTCCGCCCCCGCCCCGCCCCACGTTCGAGCACTTCCTGTTCGTCCAGCCCAATTTCGAGATCATTGCCTATCGCCAGGGCCTCAGTCCGCAGCTCGTGGGACAGCTCAGCCGCTTCGCCTGGTGGACCAAGATCGGCGCGGCCCTGGAGTTGAAGTTGACCCAGGAGTCCATCGTGCTGGGACTCGAAGGAGGGCAGACGCCCGAGCAGATGCTCGAGATTCTGACGCGGCACAGCCAGCGCCCGCTGCCCACGCTCGTTCCTGACGCCATCGGGCGGTGGACCAGCCGCCGTGAGCGGATCATCTTCTACGCCGCCGCGACCCTGATCGAGTTTGGCTCACTTGCGGAGCGTGACCAGGCGCTGGCGGCCTGGCAAGAGGACGACCTCAAGACCTTCGTTCCGGTCGCCGACCGGTTCCTGCTGGTCGAAAGTCCGCAGCAAATTCCGACCGACCGGATCCGGACCAGCGGTTCGCGCGACTACCGCCATCCGCCGGAGAAGTGCGTCTCCATCGAGCCCGACGGCGTGACCCTGACGCTCGATCCGACGCGATCGGACCTGCTGATCGATGCCGAGCTCTCCCGCTTTGCCGACGAGCTTCCCACGGCCAGAAACCCTTCACGGGGCATGGCCTCGGGTACACCGTCTCGCCGCTACAGTGTCAGCGCGGGCTCGCTGGCTCGGGCCACCGCGCTGGGTATCAGCCCCGGCCAGGTCGTCGAATGGTTCCTGCACAGAACCGGAGCACCCCCCTCCCCGGCGATCAGGCTGCTGTTCCAGAGCACCGCATCGGTGCCGACTGCCCTGCAAGCCCGCCGGATGCTGGTGCTCTTCACCCCCACCGCCGAGCTCGCCGACGGCCTGCTCCAGCACCCCGCGACCCGCGATTTCCTGGGCGACCGCCTCGGCCCGACCGCGGTGGCCGTATCCGAAGATCTGCTCGAAAAGCTCCAGGGCGTCCTGAAAGAGCTGGGGCTTGAAGTGGTCCCCTCCTGATCGGGAGGTCCGCCTGCCCCGAGCCCATGGTCTCGAATGGGCCGTCCGGGTTTCACCGGCGGACGTCAATGGTCGGCGATCTCGGAGAAAGCACTTCCCGCGCCGGAGCGCGCGGGGCGCCACCGCGATTTCGCGGACGGCTCGGCGACTGTACCCGCGGCGGACGGGATGTCCTCGGCATTGATGTTCTTGTCCGCGGCCGGCTGGTCGGACTCGAAATGGCTGAAGCGATCGTGGTCGGCCTCGGAATCGATGTTCAGGCCGGTCTGCTCGGTCTTCCCGGCGGGTTCGGGAGGGGACAGCTTGGCAACGGGCGCCGCGACCGGGTGGGTGGGATGCCAGGCCATGCGCCGGGTGGAGCCCTCGCCTCCACCGGAGGTCCGTCGGGCCGCCGGCGGAGGCTTGATTCCCAGCAGCTCAGGTTCCGGAACAGTCACATCGCCCGGATGCACAACGACTCGATCCGCCTCGTGAGCATCGGGCGACTGTCCCCGGGCGATAGTGATCGGCGAATCGCTACGAGCCCGCGAACGGTCGCGGCTAGCGAGCAAGGTACCCGATCCACCTCGGACCGGTGCATAAAGGGCCATCAGGCTGTTGCGGTCGAGCAGGCTGTAGATCGAGCGAGGAGTCGCGTACAGACCATGATTGCCGCGAGGCTCGGCGAAGTTGCACACACCGGCTATGTAGCCGTCGGTGGTGAACAGCCCTCCTCCGGACCGTCCCTGCTTGGGGGCGGTCACACACTCGATGGCCTGGTAAGTGGGGTTTCCCGCAAGCCCGCGCATCTGGGGGTTGATGATGACCGTCTGCCAGGCTGTGGCGTCCTGGCCCTCCGAGCAGCCGACGGTGAGCATCTTCATCCGCGATCGAGGCTCCCAGTGCGCCGGGACGACCCGCGCGGCCGGCAGCCGGCGACCGGGCCTGATCCGGATCAACCCGACGTCCACGGTGAAGTCGTAGTCCATCGCCTGCCCCTCGACCGATTCGACGAAGTGCACCTGCGCCGGCCGCTCGCCGTGCAGCTTGCCGTCGAAGAGATCGACCATGATCTTGCGAGGAAAGCGTTCGGGCGCCGCTTGCCGCTGGCCCTCGAGCTTGAAGATGTGGGCACAGGTCAGAATCAAGGTCTCTTTTTCCGAGCTATGAATCACCGTGCCGGAGCCGAAGCCGATGGAACCCTGGGCCAGGACCCGGATGCGGACCACGGTTTCCCACGGCTTGGGATTCTGGAATTCCGGCTCGGCCTGCTTCTCGTCGTCGCGTTCCGGCCCCGCATTCTGGTCCGCCCGGCTTCGCGCCTTCGTAGCGGCGTCACGGCCGGAATCTGCTTCGTCGGCCTCGCCGTCCGCGTCATCGCCAGCGTCGCCGTCGGCGTGGGCGCGGGAGTTGGCGGGTGGTTGCGCCTTGGCCTTGGCATCGAGATAGAACCGGGCAAGCTGCGCAGCGGGCTGACTTCCCGAGGTTCGACCGAGCTCGCGGCCATGCGGGTCGACCACGATGAAGGTGGGAACCGCGTCAACGCCGTATTTCTCTTTCAAGTCGGGAGCCTGGTCGATATCGATGGATTTGATCGGGTAGCCCTTCCGCGACAGTTGCGCCACGGCCGGGCGCATCTGGCGGCAAGGTCCGCACCACTCGGCGTGGAAGTCGAGGAGGACAGGCTCGGAGGCTGCGGCGCTCGATGGTATTGCGGTGATCAGGGCGATCAAAAGGGAGGCGATAGTCATGCCGCAAGGACTCCTTTCCCTCGGGATAAACCGCGGGACGACGCGGTGGCATCGAACCCGTTCGGGACCAGCTTGGCGTCATGCACCTCGATCCGAGGCGTGGGACACGAAAGCGGCTGGGCCTCGGTTCGCGCAGTGCGTGGCCGGGTCGTCCCCAGGTTCCCGCGCCCGGATCGGGCTGGCGAAACCAGGAGCAGACGGTCCGCCTTCTGATGAGCGGACGCCGGAGCCGAAAGAAGCCGATGTATGGCGAGATGAAGTGCGATATGCCGGGAATGAAGCCCGACCCTTCCTTGGGCGATCAGCCTCGCGACAGGGCCCACACGACCCGCCTTCTTGGCGCGCCGCGTCCCGCCGAGCCAGCCGTCCTCGAGCCTGACCGGCTCGCCTCGCTCGAGACCGAAGCCTCGAACCCGGACGCGAAGGACCAGCGGTCCCGTGGTGAATGCGCCATCCCTGAAACTCGCCTCCCCCGAACGTCTTGTTCGGGGTGTACGGGATTCCGAGGGGATCGCGTTCACCGCGGTGAGCCCCTTTTACTAGGAGTGGACAAGGAGTACCAGATCAGTTATCGGCTTTTTGCTCGAGGCCCATGAGAATTTCTCGAGCGCGGCGGGGCTTCCTCTCCTTCTCCCGCGGGGAGCGGGGGGAACCCCGCTTGCGGGGTCGGGCCGGAACGGCCGGATGAGGGGATTTGCGGGCCAAGGCACGCAGTTCAGCCCTCATCCGCCCTTGCGGGGCACCTTCTCCCGCGGGGAGAAGGTATGAGCACCACGGCCTTTTTTGATCGCTGTATGCAATGCGCGAGCAAACCGCGCTAGCCCGACCCCTCCTCGAGGTCGAGACCGAGATCGTCGCCATGGACGATGTACCAATTCTTGATCGCCTGCCGCCGATTCTGATCGCTCGAGATGAGGCTGGACGATCCCTGAAGTACGCGTTGCCTCAACTCTTCCTTGTTGAGGTTGAGGGACAAGAGGCGGAAATCATCCAGATCCTTGGGTCGGGCCGAGAAGACCTTTCCAGCGATGACGTCAAGAGGGTCCACGAGCCTCACCTGAATCTTGCCGAATGAACCGATGTCCATCGTTCGAGTCTCCCACCCTTGTGGCAGGTAATGGCTCTGGAAGTGCGTCATGCGCAAACCATAGCGGGCCGAAAGATCCTGGAGGACTTGACGCTCGCCACGGATTTCCACCGGAACCTCGTCAACGATGTCCACATCCTCCGTGGCCCTGGACAGGAGGCCTCTCAGGACCAGCGATGCGGCCCCCCCCATAGTGATTGTCGCGGGGGAAGCAATCGCGCTGCCCAGCTCTCTCAGGAACTGACGAACCGTGATCGGGCTCAAGTGAGGCATCAGACGTTCCTTGAGCGAGGGAAACTTGACATCGCAATGACTCTTCGAGACATCGGCTGTTCGCGCCCGAATGGTCTCCGTGATCTGGATGGCCGTGCGCTCGAACAGGTAATCGTTCAACAACGGCGGTTCGATGGACTGTTCGAGAGCCTCCCAGCCCTCCTTGACGAGTTGGAGGGTCCTCCAGTCCAGGTTCGGCTGGACCAGAACGGTCTCGATGGCTCGAACGAGAGTCGCCGGGTCAATCGTCGGGCTCGCGAGCAGATTCCAGAGAGCATGCGCCCAGGGCGATTCCGTAGCCGCCGTCGGGTGAGTCGGGATGATCGTGGACATGAGGCTTACTCCTGACCTGAACCGCTCCGGCCACATTTCTGTGGCGTCCACAATTCCCGGACCCCACCCGTCCCGGATCGGATCGACTGCGCAAGTCCTGGCTGGATCTACTCGTCAACCGCACCCTTGAGGTCCACGTCCTCCAGGCCCATCTGCTTGGCGATCTTGGAGAGCTGATCGCGGACCTCGAACATGCCGGCGGGACGCTTGTCGGGAT
>JBAUOX010000532.1:0-2255 GCA_049579985.1 Isosphaeraceae bacterium
AACTCGACCCTTCGGACAAGGCGCTTGGTCGTGCCCAGCCCCCTCACCCCAACCCTCTCCCGCAAGGGGAGAGGGAGCCCGAACTTCCTTCGGCCAAGGGTGTTATTGCTAATTCAACGGTATTGCCCGTAACCGGGGCATGCAACCCTGGGATGGTTGACGAGCGCGGGGGCCGAGACGACCTACGCCGCCCCTTCGTCCGGCAGGGCGATGTAAAACTGAGTCCCCTCTCCCACACGCGACTCGACCCAGACACGACCTCCTTGCTCCTCGACGAACGTCTTCACGAAGTACAGACCCAAGCCTGATCCGGGCTTGTTCCGATGCTGGGACAGGCGCCGGAACGGCGCGAAGATCTGCGGCAGGTCAGCCTCCGCGATGCCGGGTCCGTTGTCACTGATGCAGAAGATGTGCTCGCCGTTTGCAGCTTCGACGCCGAGCCGGATCGTGCCGGCCTCCTTGTCCAGGTATTTGACTGCGTTGGACAGCACGTGGTAGAACACCTCGCGAAGCCGGCCGGGGTGGGCGTGGACTTCGGGCAAATAATCCGGCACCACGATCTGGATCGATCGCCCTTCGATCTCCGGGCGAAGCCGCTCCAGCACTTGATCCAGGAGGGGCCGGGTCGCGACGGGGACGCGCTGGCTCGTCTGCGTGCCGGCCTCGCTGATCTCCAGCAGCTCGTCGATCATCCGGCCCAGCTTGAGCGTCTTGGACCGGGCAGCTTCGATCAGCCCGCGGCCCTCGGCGGGGACCTGCGGCCCGAACTCGTCGAGGAACTCCTCGCAGAGGTTCGCCACCGTCGCCAGCGGGGTTTTCAGGTCGTGGCTCGCCAGGTGGGCGAACTCCTTCACCTCCGCATTCGACTGGGCCAGCAGCCGCAAGGCGGTCCGAAGATGCTCGGTGGACCGGGCGAAGTAAGGGTCCAGCGCCAGCCCCATGTCCAGCAGCAACAGCTTCAGCAGGGCGAGCGTCCCCTCGACATAGCACTCCAGGTCGCCCCCGCAGTGGGCGGCGAACTGCCGAAAGGCGTACTGCAGGTACTGATTGTAGGCGCCGAGGAACCACGGGGGCTCCAGGCCGACATCGGCATGGACCTGCCCGATCCGCTGCCGGTCGACGACATAGTCCGCGTCCAGCCGGGCCCGGAGCAGGCTCTCGAAGTACTGTTTCTGCGCTTGCTTCAGGCAGGGCACCAGGGTGGGATCGGTCAGGAGCGAGGCCGTGACCGGATGGGCGACCAGATGGGCGTAGAACTGCTCGACGTAGCCGTCGAGGAAGGAGTCGAATAGACCCGCCAGTCCCCGCACCCGTTCGACGTCGGCGTCGGAGATCTCGAGGAAGGCGCGGCGCCGGGCGAGCACCTCGGACGGAGGGATCTCCTCCGGGGGATGCGGCCCCGGCGGCCTATTGCTGGGATGGTCATGCCGGTGTTCCATTAATCCACTCCAGCCTCTCCCGGTCTGTTCCGGATCTGAGGGACATATCCCGACTTGATCTGCTGCATCTCACCCAAGTGCATCATTGTAGCACAGCATGCATGGAAAACAACCATGTGGGTTCGGGCACTTTCCCGGGCCCTCGGTCGGGCGAGGGTAACAAGGCGCTGGAGCGTGCGGCGGTCAGCCGCCGGAGCGGGGCGGCACCCAGCGATTCCGGTGTGGGGATCGGGCGTCCAGTGTGCGGGAGGTGTGCGGATCGGACCGCCAGTGTGTCGATTCCGCACACCTCCCGCACAGTCCAGGGCGAGATCCACCGTGGCTCTCCCATGCCCACTCGGGCAACGCAAGACGATGGGAAATCAGCCATTACGACATCGCGATTGCCGCACCGCGAGGACTGAGCTCGGCCCGCATGCCGCTGGCACGCGAGTCTGGTGTGCGGATCGGACCGCCAGTGTGTCGATTCCGCACACCTCCCGCACAGTCCGCACACTCCAGGGCGAGATCCACCGTGGCTCTCCCATGCCCACTCGGGCAACGCAAGACGATGGGAAATCAGCCCTTACGACATCGAGATTGCCGTACCTGGAGGACTGAGCTCGGCCCGCATGCCGTTGGGCACGCGAGTTGCCCTTTAACTATCTCGTGCACGACCGTTCTAATCCCTCACGGCTCGTGACGCGCCGATGGGTTGAGGCTGACCTGATGAAAAGTTGGTCTTGACCTGCCAAAGTCACCTTGCCCGATTCTCCGTCTTTTGTTGCGCTAGAGCGGGTTTAGGGTGTTCCCAAGGACGCGGCAACAGGAGTGACG
>JBAUOX010000533.1:0-2374 GCA_049579985.1 Isosphaeraceae bacterium
GCTATATGGTCCGGCTCGAGGACGTGCACGAGGTCGCCGCTCCAGTCCTCACGCACCGGATCATCACGACCTTCGCCGCCCAGGCCGAGGGGATCGACGCCAAGCAGATCGCGCGCAGGCTGGTCGAAGAGACGGCCAGCGACGCGTAGTGGCGAGTGGCGAGACGCACCAATTTGATCATCAGCCCGCGGGTTTGCCATCTGCCATTTGACATCTGCCATTTGACATCTGCATTCAGTCTAACCGCGCTGAGGGTTCACGAAGAAGGGCGCCCCAATGTTCCCCGACCGCCGTCCGCGTAGTTTCCTTGATCCGGGCGTGCTGTCACGCCTTGCGGGCTTCCCGCTCTTTGCGCGCCGGCCGATGCTGGGGACGGTTTCGGGCCGTCATCCGAGTCCGCATAGGGGCTCGAGCGTGGAATTTGCGGAGTATCGCAAGTATGTTCCCGGTGACGATCTGCGGCGGCTGGACTGGCGTGCCTACGGGCGCTCCGACCGCTTCTTCGTCAAGGAGTTCGAGGCCGACACCAACCTGCGGTGCTGCCTGGTGCTCGATACGAGCGGATCGATGGAATTCGGGTCGCACGGGGTGTCGAAGATCGAGTACGCCCGGAGAATCGCCGGGGCGATCGCCCACATCGCCCTTCAGCAGGGAGATGCGGTTGGGCTTTCCTGCGTCGCCCGGGGCATCGTGCGGAACATTCCGCCGCGCCGCAACCCGGCCCACCTGACGGCCGTCCACGACATCCTGGAACAGACCCAGGCGAAGGGCGAGACGCAGCTTGTACCGGTGCTGCACGAGCTGTCGGAGACGATTCGCCAGCGGGCGCTTTGCATCATTCTCTCGGACCTGTTCGTCGAGCCGGAATTGCTGCGCGGCTGCTTCCAGCACCTGCGGTTCCGCAGGCACGACGTGGCCGTGTTCCATCTTCTTGACCCGCGCGAGCTGAGCTTCGACTTTCGCCGGCCCATGCGGTTCCTCGACATGGAGGGCGGACCGGCGCTCTTCGCCGAGCCCAACGAGATCGCCGAGCGCTACCACAAGGCGCTTGGCGGCTACCTCGACGAGCTCCGCCAGGTCATCCTGGAATCGGCCGTCGATTATCATCGCGTGAGCATCGACGACGAATACGAACAGGTGCTCATGCGGTTTCTGGTCGGCCGGGCCCGGTCCAAGGGGGCGCGATGAGCTTCCTCCAGCCCATGCTGCTGGCCGCCCTGCCGCTGGCCGCCCTACCGATCATCATCCACCTGATCAACCAGCGGCGCTACCAGACGATTCGCTGGGCGGCGATGATGTTCCTGCTGGCGGCCAACCGGATGTCCCGCGGCTATGCCCGGCTGCGGCAGTGGCTGATCATGGCGTTTCGCATGGCGGTGATCGCCGGTCTGGTCTTCGCGATCAGCCGGCCGCTCGCGGGAGGCTGGCTGGGTCTGGCGGCCGGGAACCGGGCCGACACCACGATCGTCGTGCTTGACCGCTCGCCCAGCATGCAGCAGGCGGGAGCCAGCGGGGTCGGCTCGAAGCTCGAAACCGGGCGACGGCAGCTCGTGCGCACACTCGAGACCTTGGGCTCGGCCCACTGGGTCCTGATCGAGAGCTCGACCAACCGCCCGCGCGAGCTCGAGTCTCCCGCGGCGCTGCTCACCTCTCCCAGTGCCGAACCGATCAGTGCTTCGTCCGACTTGCCCGCCATGCTGCTGGCCGCGCGCGACTACATCCGGGCGAACCTGTCGGGACGGACGGAGATCTGGATCTGCTCCGACCTCCGGGAGAATGACTGGAACGCGGAGAGCGGCCGCTGGCAGAGCCTGCGCGACGGCTTTCTGGAATTCTCCCAGGGCGTCCGCTTCCACCTCCTGGCCTATCCCCAGACCGCGCCCGACAACTTGGCGGTGCGCGTTACCGACGTCCGCAGCCAGCAGGCAGCCGAGGGGGCGGAGGTCCTCGTGTCCCTTCGCCTGAGTCGCGAAGGAGGGTCCGAGGCGCGGGGGTCCGAGGCGCGGGAATCGATCCCCGTTCACTTCGCGATCGATGGGGCCCGGTCCGAGCTGACCATCGAGATGACCGGCCCGACTTTCGAGCTGAAGGACCACCGCATACCCCTGGAGCGAAGCCATGTGCGGGGATGGGGCAAGGTCTCGATTCCGGCCGACGCGAACCCGGCCGACAATGACGACTGGTTCGTCTTCGACGAGCCGGCGCCTCGGCAGGCGATCGTCGTGGCCGAAGACCCCCTGGCGGCCCGGCCGCTCCAGCTCGCCGCGGCGATTGCGCCCGATTCGCTGGTGAAATGCTCGGCCGAAGTCGTCGCCACGGAGGCGCTGGCGGCCGTCGAGTGGGAGAAGGTCGCGCTCTTGCTCTGGCAGGCCCC
>JBAUOX010000534.1:0-14837 GCA_049579985.1 Isosphaeraceae bacterium
AATTCCCACCCGGCAACTGGGTCGCTCCAGCCGGTAGCTATCGGGGCGGCGGTGGAGGTAACGAAACCGTCGGAGCCTTCGAGACAGATGTGTCGCTTAGGCGATGCAGCGAGCCGACAGGCCGTAACGCGAGTGAACGTTGAGCAGGCCTCGAAACGTCCAATGTGGTCGCCGACCTTGCATCAGTATGGGGAAGGCCGCCGTCGCTGGGGATCCGAATGTAACCACGAAACACACGAAGGGGGAAAAAGCAAGAGGGGATAGAGATGGCATGGGCATGGGCCCGGTCGACCCGAAGTCGAACCATGCCTCGCCGCCGCAACTGGTGGGGAATGCTCCGTACGCATGTCTGGAGGAGTTGCACGCCTTTGCGGAGCGGTGGCTCGAGGAGCAACGGGGGCAGTGGTTCACGGCAAGCAAGCTGTCGGGGTTCTGCTTGCTCATGACTCCGTAATGCCTGTCCTTTATGTCCTAATCTCCGGCACTGATGATAACGGTTCAAATGCCCAAGCTTGAGAGCTCAGGCCGGCTAACAAACAGACATAGCCCGTCGCAACGGCGATCACACACAAGACAGAAGTCTTCCGATTCGTGGTGTTCATGGTCATCTGCGAAAGCCTCCTGAAAGGACCAAGACTCCACATACCTCAAAGTCGTTCAAAGCCAGCAAAGGCGACTCCCGAACTTTCCTGACAAAACCCCAAGAACCGTATGTCCAGTATGCCGAGCATGAGTGAGGTGATTTTCTTGCTGTTTCTTAAGAACACAGCCACGGCCTCCAAGAATCCATGATATTATGGCCTATGATGCTGACACTCATCGTCAAAGTCGACATTGATGCTTGGAATGAGCATTGCAGCCTCAGCACCCAATCCCTTGCGCCGTTCCGCCTCAAATCCGCTCTTGGGATTAATCACTCCCGTACTCGCTACCGAAGGGGTGGATAGTAGTACTTCGCGAGGTATCGGCTGTCACCACCACCCATGTAATACCATGACCACCGGTCGCTGGGGTTGCCGTAAGCCCGGCCCTGGAAGGGGAACTGGTCGCTCGCCCCATACTCGACATAAATCCGCGCAGGTTTCGGGGCCGAAACCCAGTAACTGTACGGCATGACCTGCCCTTGTGTAGGAAAGGTCGTGACGACAGGCGCACTCCCCCCCGAAATAGGTCCGCTCGCGTAAGTGCCCGCCGCCAAGCCAGCGCCAGAGTTTTGCTGGGCCTCGGTTTCATCAACCACAATCAAGAATGCCAGGGCGGCGACAATCCCAACATGCATCGTTCTCATTGGTTGTTCCCTCTCGCTTGTCAGGTTGATAGCGGTCATCTGATCGTGACATGGAGCCGGATGCCTTGGCGCTTTCAGGCCGGCACCTCGCCGTGGGCAATGTCATCACGCAAAAGAACTCAGATTGTACATCCTAGCGAAATTATCCCCATTGCGTAAACCTCCTATACTGGGGGTCACGAAGAATTTGGATGGTCTGGAAGCTTCGCCCGGATTATCCAGCACGAGACGAGCCAACCGTGGATGCTGGACATTGGCAAGAGGGCTACGATCGTCCTGGTGCTGCCGTAGATTTCTCCGCCGGGCGGGCTCTAAGATAGGTGCGGCGATGCGGCTCGCCATCGCGGCCGGTGAGATGTCCGCCCAATCGTGAGGATGGGATGTTACGAATCGTTTCGTGTGGCATGGCACTGGTTTATTGGATTCTTTCATGATGACTCTCACGCCGAACCCTGTCGAATCGGCCGAGCCGATTCGTTATCTTCTGCGATTTCCAGCGCCCCAGACGCACTATGTGGAGGTGGAAGCACGCGTACCTGTGCAGGGATCCCCGGAGGTCGAGCTGATGATGGCGGTCTGGACGCCTGGCTCGTACCTGGTGCGCGAGTACGCGCGGCATCTCGAGGAGCTTCAGGCCACGGGCCCCAACGGTAAGGCTCTCGAGCTGTCCAAGGTGCGGAAGAACCGCTGGCGGGTAAAGACGGGCGGAGCGGCCGAGATCAAGGTCGCGTATCGGGTCTACGGGCGGGCGATGTCAGTGCAAGGAAACTGGGTGGACGGCTCATTTGCCCTGCTCAATGGCGCGGCGACGTTTCTGACCCTGGCCGGCTGCGAACCGCGTCCTCACGAGGTGGCCCTCGTCTTGCCCCCGGAATGGCGTACGAGTGTGACGGGGCTTCCCGAAGCACCCGGCCGTAAGCCGCACCACTACATTGCGGCCGATTTCGACACGCTGGTCGATTCGCCGATCTACGCAGGCAATCCGGTAATCTACGAGTTCCAGGTCGATGGGGTGCCGCACTACTTGGTCAACGAGGGGGAGGGGGGCCTGTGGGACGGCCCGCGGTCGGCCCGCGATGTCGAGGTGATCGTTCGGGCCCAGATGACCTTCTGGGGATTTCTGCCCTATGAGAAGTATGTCTTCTTCAACCTCTTGACCGAAAGTGGCGGTGGCCTGGAGCACAAGAGCTCGACGGTGCTGATGACCAGCCGCTGGGCCACGCGCACGCGCTCGAGCTACCTGGGGTGGCTCAACCTGGTCAGCCACGAGTTTTTCCACACCTGGAACGTCAAGCGGCTGCGTCCCGCCGAGCTTGGCCCATTTGACTACGAGAACGAGGTCTACACGCCCAGCCTCTGGGTCGCCGAGGGGATCACCAGCTATTACGATCGTCTCCTGGTCCGCCGCGCTGGGTTGTGCACTGTCGAGGAGTACCTGGCCGGCGACCCTCCCTCGCCCGGCTCCGACGCCGACAAGAGCACCGGCGACATTGAACGGCTTCAGACCACGCCGGGCCGGCTGGTCCAGCCGCTGGAGGCGTCGTCGTTCGAAGCCTGGATCAAGTTCTATCGCAGGGACGAGAACACGCCCAATACCGGCATCAGTTATTACGTCAAAGGCGCTGTGGTTGCATTCCTGCTCGATGCCAGGATACGGCGGGCGACCTCAGGCAAGAAAAACCTCGACGACGTGATGCGGCTGGCCTACGAGCGCTATTCCGGGCCGCGGGGGTTCACAGCCCCACAGTTTCGCGCCACCGCGCAGGAGGTCGCCGGGGTCGATCTGTCGTCCTGGTTCCGCAAGGTCCTGGAGACCACCGAGGAGCTCGATTACACCGAGGCCCTCGACTGGCTGGGCCTCCGCTTCGCCAAGGACGATAAGAAGAACAAGGACGCGAACAAGCCGCCCAAGGCGTGGCTGGGCCTGCTGACCAAGAATGAGGAGGGCCGCTTGGTGGTCAACCAGGTCAAACGCGGCACGCCCGGATTCGAGGCGGGTTTCAACGTCGGCGACGAAATCCTGGCCGTCGGCGATGATCGGGTTCATGCCGAGCGGTGGTCCCGGCGGATGGAGTGTTTCCAGCCCGGCGAGAAGGTGTCGTTCCTGATCTCCCGGCGCGACCGATTGCAGCGACTCGAGGCCTGCTTCGGCCAGGACCCACCTCGCCAATGGGTGCTGGAGGCCAATCCCGAGGCCACCGATGCTCAGAAGTCTCAGCGTAAAGCCTGGATCGGGGGGTGAGCGCGGGCGAGCAAGCCACAGTCGCACGAAGGAAAACCAATGCGGAACCAGCCGCGGCTGAACACGGATGGACACAGATAGAAAGACAGGTGAGGACAGCAAGCTCGCCGAACCTGAAAGTGATTTTGATCTGTGGCTAACTTTGCTTGCGGAGCAAGGATAGGGGCACGTAAAAGGTCAGGTACCGGCGGCCGTCGGAGAAGGGTTCGCCGCGGGGGCTTTCGATCAGGACGGTGGCGCGGCGGGTGATCCGGTTGACGCGGCCGTGGTAGGTCGAGCCCTCGAGCTCGAAGCTGACCTGATCGCCGACGCGGACGTCAAACGCGACCGCGGCCTGCTCGCGGGGTGTGACCAGGTCATGCGAGACGCCCTCGTGGGCGAAGATCCGCCGCGACAGGAGATGAAAGTGCTCGGCCGAGCAGCTCGAACGACCCCAGCCCAGGAACTCGGCCAGATGCAGGAGCTCATGCTCGAAGATTCGCTGCAAGGCCTCGAGCCGGTCGTGGCAGAGCAGACCGCCCACGATGACCTCCCGCTCGACGTTCTGGAAGGTGCTGAACAGGAGCGTGGTCGAGACCGAGATCTCGTAGTCCACTCTTTCGGCCATCTTGCCGGCAACCGGAACCCGTCGGACCTGGCGCATGGTCTGGCCAGCCGCGCGGGTGAGCCGGCGTGAAAGCCGGAACGCCATGGGATGAGCGTAGTCCTCCATGAGCATCTCGCCGAGCAGCCCGCGGAAAAACTCTCGGTCGTAGAGGGCGAACATCCGCTCCAGGTCGTCGGTGCCGATCACTGTGAAGTTGGCGGCGCGAATCTGAGCCGACTGCTCGAGCATCGCTTCGTAGACTCGCCTCGCGCGGTTCGAAACTTCCACCGCCGAGAAAAGCAGCGATGCGAGCTTGGCTTGACGTTCGCGCCCCGGTCCCGGGGAATCGATCGAGATCACGTGCTTCATCCGCGCTCCCAGGTCAATCTTCTCCGCCAGGCTTCGGGATCATGCGGATGCAGACCGGCATGGGAATTCCCAAGGGCTCGCCGACCTGCTCGAGACCGCCGGTCGCCGGGTCAATCCGGAAGACGACGATCGAGTCGGAATCCTGGTTTTCGGCGAGCAGGTACGTGCCCGTGGGGTCGATTGCGAAGTTGCGCGGATTCTTGCCCAGCGTGGCCTGGTGTCCCGCGGCCGTGAGCTTCCCGGCGGCCGGATCGACCGTGAAGATCGCGATGCTGTCGTGGCCGCGGTTCGAGCCGTAGACGAACTTGCCCGAGGGATGGACCTGCACCTCGGCGGTGCGACTCTTTCCCTGGAAACTCGGCGGCAGCGTGGAGATCGTCTGGATCTCGGTGAGAGCGCCCCGGTCGGCATCGTAAGCAAAGGCGGTCACCGTGTTGGCCATCTCGCTGATGACGTAGCCGAAGCGGCCGCCCGGGTGAAACGCGAAATGGCGAGGGCCCGAGCCCCGCGCAACGGTCGCGAACGGGGGCTCGTTCGGAGTCAGTGTTCCCTTGCCGACATCGAGCTTGTAGACGAAAACCCGGTCCAGGCCGAGGTCGGGCGCGATGGCGAACCGGTTGGCCTGGTCGAGGTTGATCGAATGGGCATGGGGTCCCTCTTGCCGGCCGGAGTCAACGCTCTCGCCCCCGTGCTGGAGGAACGACGAGGCCGCGCTCAGAGTGCCATCGGTCAGGATCGGCAAACAGGCAACGCTGCCACTGCCGTAATTAGCCACCAGGACATTCTTGCCTGTCCGATCGACAGTCAGGTGGCAGGGGCCGCTGCCAGCCGAGGACTGCTGGTTCAGCAGCGTGAGCATCCCGCTTGCCGGGTCAATGCCCAGCGCGCTGACGCCGCCCCCTTTCCGGCCGTTGAGCATGTCCACCTCGTTGACCGCGTAGAGGAGCTTGCGGCTGGGATGGATGGCGAGGAACGAGGGATCGGCAAGCCTGGCCGCCGCGCCCTTGGTCGTCAGACGGCCCGAGGCCAGGTCGAACTCCAGCAGGTAGATACCCTCGCTGGGCGTCTTGCCATGGGTATAGGTGCCGACGTAGAGCCACATCGTCCCGGATGCTGCCTCTTCGGGTACCATGTCGTTTCCCCGAGCTCGGCTCATGGCCGTGAGATCAAGCGCGATCAGGAACAGGGAAATCCAGAGCGGCCCGTGGCGCTCCGCATCAAGTCGTGGCGTGGGCATTACGGTTCTCCCGGGGACCCGGTCGTCGGCAGGCGCCGTGTTGTCTCTCCGTGACGCCGTCCTGTCTTTTTGTGACCTTAGCACAGGGCGCGGGTGGCGGCAAGGAACCGCCACGTCCGCCTCTGGGTGCGGGACATGCCTGGGAAACCGATCACTCTCTGCCCGACAACATCCCGCGATCGAGGGCCCCGACGGGGAACTCGCCGATGATCACGGGCCGGGCCAGGCTCTGGAAGAACCCCCATTTCCCGGGATCGACCCGGCGATCGTAGAGGATCGCGCGCTTGGCGGGTGAGGTCGCCGCGGGCAGGCCGAGTGCGCCCATACCCAGGCCGTAGCGACCGCTTTCCTCAAAGTTGCGGTTGACGCGTGTTTTCTTTCCTATCGGTTTTGTTCCGCTGGTTCGGGCAGGGTCTTCTGACCCGCCCGTCCTCTGCGACCGTGAGTCTCCCAGTCCCCGACCGTCGGCGCGTCACCTGGAGACCTCCGGTCAGCCGAACGGCGGGGTCGACAGACCCTCGCCGAACGAAGTGGGCTGCCTGTCAGCGATGCGAGGATAAACCGCTCTGGCTAGGCTCTGTTTGAAAAGTGTTCGTGCGTGCGGAAATCGCGACCTCAGTTGATGGACAACGCGGTGCGCGAGGGGGCCCGCCTGGCCGTGGTCGGGACGGCGTGGCAGCCGGAGACCACGATGAACGTTTGAAGCAAAACCGCAACACGACCGTTGCTTTCGAGGTTCAACGTGCGTTCCCGTTCCGGCTTCCCAGATCGAGTGGCGGAATCGGACTTAGGGTTTGTTAGGGGATTGGTTGAATAACCCGAGTGGATTGTGCTCTGAGGGTTATATGAGAAGGGTTGAACCGAAGAAGAGGCGGCGCGCTTCGTCCGGGGTGGCGGCGGCGGAGTTTGCTGTTTGCTTGCCGCTGGTTTGCCTGATCCTGACCGGGCTCTGGCAGGTCGGCCGGATCACGGAAGTGTCGGAGGTTATGTGGAATTCCGCCCGCGAAGCCGCGCGTGACGCTTCCCTCGGAGACGACAATCTTCAGGACATCACCGTCACGAAGGACCCTGTCACCGGAGCTGTCACCGGAGGCCTACTATTCTACCTCCAGAGCGCAGAGCCAACGGCCTTCGGTAAAACAACTGACTCTACCACGCTGAGGGCTCCCGTTTCCCTGCCTTCGAACACAACCGGGTACACATGCTGGGACAACACCGCCAACCGGGAACTTTTCACCATCACCTTTACTGATCTCACGCACCCGAGTGTCACGGATCCCACGGGAATGTCGCAGCTTGATGTCTACCAGATCGGCGTTCAGGTTCCCTTCAGCAGCATCGAGTGGAGCCCCGTGGTCCCGATCGCGGGCATGAGCCGGATCTCCGTTGCCGTGGTTTGGACGTCGATGGTCGATTCACCGTTCCAGATCGTACCCAACCTCCCGGCCCAGTAGGGTCTTGCGGCGTCGACAGGAAAACGAGCCATGGTTATCCGAAAGCTTCGCGGCGGTCGACGATTGGGTGCCGTGGCGGTTGAGACCGCCTTGGTCCTGATTTGGATGCTAATGTTTGTATTCGGCGTTTTCGAATATAGCCGGCTCGTGATGGACTGGAACTTGCTCAACAACGCCGCCCGGGAAGGCTGCCGTTACGCCCTGGCCAACAACACAGCTACCACGATCAATACGGATGTTCAGACAAAGGTAACCAACTTCATGGGGGGGCGGACCAGTAGTTTCACCAACTTCACCGTGACCGTGAGCGGAACTTACGAGAGCGGAACGCAGCAGGGTGTCACCACCCTGCTGCCCAACACGCTGGCCGCGGGTGACCTGATCACCGTTACGGCATCCGGTACATACAAGTTTATGAATATTATTCCGATACTTCATATGCCCTCGTCCTTTCCCATAACCAGCGCCGTCACAATGGTGTGCGAGGGAGCGATGTAGGAGCCTAGAAAAGGTTCAGTCCCTTTTACGGATAGGCACTAATTGAACACGATGAACCCGCAACCAAACGAGGAATGTTGACTGGCGAGTGCTGCCAGAAGGGAATGCGCTCATGATCACATCCGCTCACACGTTCGCCGCCCGGACTGTACATCGCCGGGGGACCATCCTGCCGTTGCTGGCACTCACGTTCGTGGCCATGACTGGTTTTCTTGCGTTGGCGATTGACCTTGGGATGCTGGCGATCGCAAAGACGCAGGTGCAAAACGCTGCTGACCTAGCCGCGCTCACCGCCGCGCGCACCTCGAATGGAAACGCGACCGGCACCTACAACCAGAACGCGGCCACGACCAACGCGCAGAATGCCTTGACCTACAACTCGATCCTGGGGAAAGCGATTCAGTCGTCGCAACTGCAGCTCTCCTACGGCTCGTACGACTACAACCAGACCACGCAGACGTTCAACGCCAATTTCCCGGCGACAAGCGGCATGGCGAATACCGCGGTCGATGCCACGGTCACCTCGAACAGCTTGCCTGGCGGCTTCAGCAAAATCTTCGGGTCGCAATTCCTCCCGAACGTCTCGGCTGAGGCCCAGGCGGTACACCGGCCCCGCGATATCGCCCTGGTGATGGACCTCTCCAGCTCGATGCGCTATGGTACCTTGCTCGGATTCGACATTCAGACTTCCACTCGGGCCACCAACAATCCCGACACTCTCGTCCCGACGTTCGGCCAGTATTCGTCGAACACCGGCCTGACAGGACCCACGACAAACCGAACCTCAATCTACGATAATTACACCATCTCTCCGAGCAATACCACCACCGGCAACACCTCGTATAACTTGACGTATATTAACGGCTTTTATCAGAATGCTGCCTATGCCTCCCCCTTGATCCGTGCGTTTGATTCGTTCACCAGCACCGACGGAGGGAGTACCTGGACCGCACCGACTTCCGGATCGCCGCAGTTGCCCTCCGTGCCGGGCGGAGACGTGCCTCTTTTTAAGTCGGGGAGCACCACGACCTACGCCCAGACCGTCAAAGACGTTGTGGGAAGCTCCACGCGGAATGCATCATGGGAGCTTGACGGCTACTCCAACTATACAAACGGTTCGCTATCCAACGCAGCTCAGGGACAGAGCAGCTATACGAATGCGCCCTTCTACGGCTATACGCAAGGCCCTGGCTACTACGGCAAGACCTTCTTCATCTGGCCCCCCGACCCGCGCCAGCCGCTGACCACAGCGAACGACGCCACTCAGATCAAGCAGTTCCTTACTGATTTCGGCTACACAGCGGCCACACCGGCGGATTTCTCCAGTACTTCTGTGACGACAACCCTTTCGGCGGGTATTAATAATTCTCAGACCTCCCTCACGGTACCTCCACCCTCCTCACCTTTTCCAAGTGCCTCATTTCGTATTCTTGTCAATAATTCGGAAATCATGGTGGTAACATCAGTTGCTGGAACTACTACCTTGACCTTGACAGTGCAAAGAGGTAAGGATGGGACATCGGCCGCGGCAAGCTCTTCAGGAAAAACTGTCGGGTTGTTGACCGGGCCGCCCCTGAACGGCATCTTTGGTGTTACCACCACAACGAATAGCCAGAAGTGGCCCTGGCCCAACGACGGCGGCGCGTCGCTCAGCAGCTATCTGACCTCGAATGTTTACCTTCCCGGGAACACCAGCGTTAACCGCACGCTCCAGACCACGGATGCCGTGTACCAGAAGATCATGCGTCTCTACTCGTGGAACTACGTGATCGACAACCTGGGCACAACCCCTTGCGACTGGCGATTGCGGTTCTTCTCTAACACCAACGACGACAACACCAATATCTTCAACACATCGAATGGGCAGTTGTTGACGCCCGGAACGGGTAACTACACGATCAACTACAACGAGATCCTCCGCTGGATCACTCAGTCGGCGAACCCCTTCCCGACGCAGTTGCGGGCGGGCCGCGTCAAGTACTACGGATCGATCCCGACCTCGATCACCGGGACCTGGCCCAGCTATGGCAGCACGGACCAGCGCTTCTGGGTCGAGTTCATCGATCACGTGCTCGGCTTCAGACAAACCTCGGCGGGCGTCTACCAGGACGTCAGCGCCTACGCCGGCTACGGCAGCGATTTCACCTGGGGAACCAACGCCATTACCACTCTCCCCGGCTCCGGTACGCAATACATGAGCTACACGGATAACCCGGATCGGCCCTTGCTGCGCTACTGGTTCAGCCCCATTCTCATGGTCGATTACCTGCATAACTACAACATGTACTCGCAGCTCCCCAACTCCTATTATGTCATGCAGCCCGGGGATACTTACGAGGCGCCGGTCTATACCGGCAGGCAAGCCTTCCAGGCCTCGATCAACACGGTGCAGAACAACCACCCCAACGATTGGTTCACTCTCGTCTTTTACAGCGAGCCGCGCACGTCCTCGAGCTCCATTACTCGCTTCAATAACGTGGCCTGTCCAATGGGGACGAACTATAACTATGCCAAAGCCGCCCTCTTTTTCCCCTATTCCACCATCAACGCCGATGGTTCAGCCAACAACACCGAGATCACTCCCTACGATGCAGACCCTGCAACCAGCTCGGTCCCGTCGGCCAACTTCGTGGACACGCCGCGCCCCAAGGGCAATACCTGCTTCGCCATGGGCCTCATGCTCTGCTACAACCAGTTCGCTGTCACACCGACCACCGATGCCACCTTGAGGTCCTTCGTCACCAGCTCCCCCATCACCTTTCCGAGCGGCATGGCGGGCGGCATGGGACGCAAGGGGGCCCAGAAGGTCGTCATCTTCGAAACCGACGGCCTGGCGAACACAATGGCAACCGCCAATCTTGTAACCTCCACCTCCGGAAGTTACAAGTATTACAAGATCCGTTATGACATGAACAAACCCAGCAGCAGCGAGTATCCCACGACCAGCTCGCCTGGCCTCAACGACCCCACCGTCACGAGCCAGGTTTATTCCCTGGTCGATCAGTTGGCGAGCGCTTACGGCACGTCGCGGAATCCATTCCGGCTGTACGCCATCGGCTTCGGTCCCGTCTTCCAAGGAACGGACGCCAGTTCGGCGCTGACAACCTTGCAAACCATGCAATTTCACGCGGGCACCCAGACTAGTGCTTCCACCCCGTTGCCGTCGAATCAGATCATCACGGGGAGCGACACGCTAATGTCCGCGAATATGATTGATGCATTTACAACGATATTGCAAAATGGCGTGCAAATCGCTCTGATCAAGTGACCATATCTATTGCTCCGATCAGGTAACCATGCCGACTCTCGTCGCCGAGTTCACTGATGTTTCCAAGACGTACCGGGCACCGTTGCATCCCGGCCGAACGGTCCAGGCCTTGCGAGGGGTCAGCTTCGGGATCGAACCGGGCGAGGTATTTGCGCTTCTGGGCCCTAACCGGTCCGGCAAGACAACCCTGCTCAAGATCCTCCTCAGTTTGTGCCATTCGAGCGGAGGCCGCGTGTTCCGACTGGGACGCCCGCTTTCGGAGCGGAGCACACTTGCCCGTGTCGGCTACATGCACGAGAACCAGGCGTTTCCCCGTTACCTGACCGCCGTCGCGCTGCTCGAGTTCTACGGCGAGCTGTCATCGATCTCGCCCTCGGTCCTGCGAACCCGCGTGCCAGAGCTGCTCGAGCGGCTGGGACTGACGGACCGTGCCCATGAACCGATTGCCCGCTTCAGCAAGGGGATGGTCCAGCGCCTCGCTCTGGCACAGGCCGTGCTCGCGGAGCCGGACCTGCTCGTCCTCGACGAGCCGATGGAAGGACTCGACCTGAGCGCGCGACTGCAGCTCCAGGAGATCGTCGCCGAGCAGCGCGGCGCGGGAAAGACCGTGCTCGTCGTGTCGCACGCCCTCGGCGAGGTGGCGCAGGTCTGCGACCGGTTGGCCGTGCTGGTCGAGGGGCGTCTCGCCTATCTCGGGTCCCTTGCCTCGCTGCTGCGCGATCCGGACACGGGCCAGGAGCGGTCGCTCGAATCGGCGTTGACGCCGATCTATCGATCTTGACGGGAGCACACGATGAAAGCTCGGTCCAACTTCGCCACCGTGAAGCAACTGATCCTCGACACGTTTCGCCAAGCCGTTGCGTCCGGAATCTGCTGGATGATGCTGACGGTCACAGCGCTCTGTGTGGTGCTTTGCCTGAGCGTGAACGTGTCGGGAGACGTGGCGCTTCATGGCGAGGACGAGCCGGTGCTCTTCCTGCCTCCGCCCTCGCCGCGCGCCGGCGCCCCATCGGCGGCAGCAAGCCAAAGCGGTGGGCTTTCCCCGGACACCAATCCGGAGGAGGCTCGACGCGAGGGAGTCGAAACGATCAGCGGCCGCATGACCCTGGCATTTGGTGCCGTTTCCTTTCCGGTGTGCCGCGAGCGGGGCGATGCCGTCCATTTCCTCGAATTGCTCCTTGCCGGGGGCGTCGCCGGCACCCTCGGACTGCTGCTGGCCCTTGTATGGACCGCGGGATTCGTCCCGACGTTCCTGGAACCGAGCGCGGCGTCGGTCCTGCTCGCCAAGCCCGTCGCACGCTGGCAACTGCTTCTCGGCAAGTACTTCGGTGTTTTGACTTTCGTGGGGTTCCACGTAGTTCTCTTCGTCGTCTCGACGTGGCTTGCCCTGGGCGTGCGCACCAATGTCTGGGACCTGACCTACTGGCGGTGCATTCCCCTGCTGTTGCTCCAGTTCGCGATCTTTTTCAGCTTCTCGGTCCTGCTCGCCGTGGTCACTCGCAGCACGGTGGCGTGCGTCTTCGGCTCCGTACTCTTCTGGCTTCTGGCCTGGGGGATCAACTATGGCAGCGTGATGGCTCATGGCATGCCGGAACCCCAGTATCTGCCGTCCTTCACGCTTGCCTTGGCCGAGGTGGCGTACTGGATTTTTCCCAAACCCATTGACGCGGGACTGATCCTGTTCAACGCCCTGCACGCGCAACATCATTTCGAGAAGCCGGTGGTCTTCAAACTCCTCGAGTCCGGGCAAGCATTTTCACCGCAACTGTCGATTCTCTCTTCACTCGTGATTACGGGCGTGCTGCTGGCTTTGTCCGCCTTCGAGTTCAACGCGACGGATTATTGAGAGATGCCAAGGGGATACGAGCCTTTCGCCCCCGCCGAACCGAGTCGACCCCATCTTGTCGCAAGATCGATAGGTTCGTAGGCTGAACGCTTACGGCGCAAGGTAAGCAGCGCGACGCCCGCCGCCACGATACCCGGGACCTGCACGATGGATGAACCGATGACTCCTTATGGAATGCGAAAGTTACAGGCCGCCCTTTTGATCGGGGGCTTGACCCTCTTCGGCGCGCAGGAGTCGCCGGCCCAGCCGCCCGCGGACGCCCCCAAGCTTGCCGATTATTTCGGCTTCCAGCCGATCGAGATCTACAAGCTCGAGCGGAGGATCGGCAACCTGATGATCCGCGACCTGGACGGTGACAAGACAGGCGACATCATCGTCGGGAACAATGCCCGGTCCCGCATTGACTTGCTCTTGAGCTCGAAGCGACCCGCCGAGGAGGCAGAGTCCCGGCCGTTCCGCAAGGAAGCCAATGATCTGGAGTTTGACCGGAGGATGCGGCTCGTGAGCATTCCGGTCAACAAGGAGGTGGTCAGCATTGGAACCGGCGACTTCAACGGCGACGGCAAGCCCGACCTGGTCTACTATGGAACGCCCGCCGAGGTCGAGATCCTCTTCAACGAGGGCCCCGGCCGGTTCGGCGGCAGCAAGAAGATCAATACCGGAGACGCCCTCGAAGCCCCCGGCGCGCTGGCTGTCGGCGACCTGGACCAGGACGGCCGCGATGACATTGCCCTGCTGGCCGAGAACGATCTCATCTTCGTCTACCAGACCGCATTTGGGCTGCTCTCCGAGCCGGAGCGCGTGCCCCACACCGCGAGCAATCCCCGCCTGCTGAAACTTGTGGACCTGGACGGCAACGGAGCCCTTGACCTGGTGATCCTGGACGGCGGGACCGATCATCCCATCCACGTTCGCTTCGCCACGGATGAGAAAAAGCTGGGCCCGGAACAGCGGTTTCAGGTGGAAGCGCCTCGGGCGATCGCCTTCGGCCAAATCGACGGCCGTGGGGGCGAGGAAATCCTCACCATCGAGAACCAGTCAGGCCGGGGCAGGGTGCTGACGCTCGACGAATCGGCGACCGACGCGCAGAACAAGTGGGGAAGACTGATCTTCTTCGGACTTCCCCAGGGAAGCGATCGCGGCCGGTCGCTGGCCGTCGGCGATCTGGACGGCGACAAGCGGAAGGATGTCGTCGTCTCCGATCCGGCGAACGCCCAGGTCTGGCTTTATCGCCAGGACGGGCGTTCGGGCCTGAGCGCGGGGCTGTCTTTTCCCGGTCTGCTCGGCGGCCGGATCGTTCACCTCGCCGATCTGGACCACGACGGCAAGGATGAGGTCTACGTGCTCTCCGAGCAGGAGAAGCAGATTGGCCGCAGCACCATGGAGAGTGGGCGTATCACCTTCCCGTCGCCCCTGCCGGTCACGGGCGAGCCCGTGGCCATGGACCTGGGCGACCTCGACGGCGACAAGAATCCGGAGCTGGTCTACATTGCCAAGGGTAAGGCGCCAAACGGCGCCGAGGCGTACGATTTGCGGGCTCTGAAGCGGGATGCCTCGGGCACCTTCAAGGCGTACTCCTGGGGCCCGGCGGAGCTCGTGAGCATCGCCGGTTTGAACGGGCCGCCCGCGGGGGTGAAGACGATCGACGTCAATCGCGACGGCTTGATGGATTTCCTGGTCTTCACCGGATATGGCTCGCCGATCTTGCTGATCGGCAGGCAAGGCCAGCCGCCGAAAGCCTTCACCGGCAGCCTTGGCCCGATGGCGGCCGCGACGCCGGCCGGTCTGAGCTTGATGGACCTGAACGGCCCCGCCCTGATCGTGGCCCAGAACACCTTCGCACGGCATATCCAGCTCGATTCCAAGGAGCAATGGGAAATCAAGACCCAGTTCAATTCGGGTCGGAACTCGGCCGTGATCCAGGGCGCCGCGGCCCTGGATGCCGACGGCGACGGTAAGAAGGAAATCGTGTTGCTCGACCGCACCAGCAGGTCGCTCCTGTTCCTGAGCCAGAAGGACGGAGTGTACCGGCCCGGCGGCAGCCTGGCG
>JBAUOX010000535.1:0-2137 GCA_049579985.1 Isosphaeraceae bacterium
GGCTTATCGGGGTGACGTGAGGTCTCCACCGAAGGCTCGCATCGGCCGGGAAAGGGGAAGATAAAACGATTTTATATCGCCTTCTGCCACATTGCGTTTTTCTTCATCAGCCGCAAGGAGATTCCCATGAGCACATCCACGCCGCCCGCCACGGCATGGCCCTTTCAGAAAATGTTCGAAGATTTCGCCAATAATTTGAGACTGTAGCATCATTCTTGGTAGATTCTGCGGTCCGCTGAACGTAAACTAAACTCTTGACGCTGCTTGCGTCAGGAGGTTTGACGTATGAGTGGACCAGGCGTCTATGTGCCCGATGTCACCGAAGGGATCACTCGGGTCGAGGATCTTCCTCAGCCGCGCATCAAGCTGCGCAGCCGCAACTTCTCCTGCCGGCGCTGCCCTTTCTGTGGGGGGCGCGGTGGCCGCTGGGGTGTGGCCTCCCGCACCGTTCATGATCTCGGCGACTCCCTCAGCGGCCGACCGATCGACCTGCATATTTGCTACTCCACACATCGCTGTTTGGCCTGTCGTCACTCCTTCCCTGCCGATCAGTCCGACCTCGCCCCGCTCAAGAGCCAGTACACCCACCGGGTACAACAGACGGCCGTGCGACTGGTGATTGAGGACGACATGCCCTATCGCATGGCCAGTTGGCACTTGTGGCGCGACCACCGCGTTTTTGTTCCTTGGGCCACCATCCAGAATTGGGTCGAGGCCGCGGGGGAAAAAAAGCCGGGCCGCCGTTGACACCGTCTACCTCGAGCGCGCACTGACCCGCTTCAGCGGCTATATCGCCATCGATGAGTTGTACGATGGCCCGTTCTGCGTGCTCTCGCTGGTCGACAACCGAGCCTTCATCCGCCTGTCCTTCCGCGTCCTGGAGCACGACCCGACCCAGAACGACATCCGCCGCTTCTTGGCCGACTTCAAGGCCCGACTGGACGTGCGTGGCCTGGCCGTCCGGGGCGTCACGACCGACGGCTCGGAGCTGTATCCCGAGCCGCTGAAAGAGTTGTGGCCCGATGTGCCCCATCAAGTCTGTGAGTTCCACGTCATCAAGGAAATTACCAAGGCGGTGCTGCACGCCTTGGCCGCAACCCGCAAGAAACTCCGCGACCGCATTCCCAAGCAGCCGCGCGGCCGACCCCGCAAGGCCGAGCGAGCCCAGTCCCGCAAGGCCACCCGGCAACAACAGCAGGTGAGCAAGTTGTTCGAACATCGATACCTGTTCGTTCAACATCGGCTGACCGCGGATCAGAAGACAACCTTGCAGCGGATCACGCGCGGGTTGGCACACTTGCGCCGCTTGCGGCAGATCATGGAGGAGGTCTACCGATTGTTCGACCGCCGCTGCCGGACGGAGACGGCGCTGGCTCGACTGGCTCAGCTACGGGGACGCGTGAGCCGGTGCAAGCGGCTGGGCCGGGCTCTGGACAAGCTTTCCAGCCCGAACTTGGAGAAGGCGCTGACGTTCCTGGATGACAAACTCCTGCCGGCGACCAGCAATGCGGTGGAACGAAGTAACCGGCGCTATCGCAAGGCACAAAAGAGCATCTACTCAGTGCGGACGGCTGAACACATTCGCCAGCGTATCGCCCTGGACATGCAGCGGGATCAGCAGGCGCCCGATCGCGCACAGACCACGAAGGCCCTGCATCAGGCCCGTTCTGGGACGAAAAAACTCCAAGAATGATGCTACAGTCTCGGGCTGTCTTGCCCTTTACCTCGACAACCGATTTCAGGGTGTCGAGATTGGCCCCCAACCCTTGGGCGATCTTCCGCGCCGCGTCAGACTCGATGGCGTAGCCCCCGCCAGCGGATGGACGGTCCTGCCGGTCTTCATCCTCGGCATCCTGGTCCTCATCGGCCTCTTCTTCGGGCGATCCGTTGCCGTTGGTTCCAGAAGGATCCGTGCGAAGAGTCCATAGCCATATGGCGGTCAAGCGGGCATCTGGTTCTAAGCCGCTCGCGTCAACGTCCTTGAAGATCATCGAGAGGGCCTCTTTCGAAACGGCGGCCCAGACCTGCTCCAAGTATTCACGGAGCGGGACAACGGACCCATCGGATTTCTCGACTCGGCTGTAGCGGCTGAAGATCTCGAGGGCCGGGCCGAGACAGGCGAAGATGGCGTCCGCAC